>CBEVHI010000045.1:0-11350 GCA_965549635.1 uncultured bacterium
AGCCAAAGTGGTCGATTCCTGACGCGTCACAAGGCGATTCGCACCCTTCGCCGATATTGCCGGAATCTGGTGCGGCCTCACGGTCGTTGGCAAGGCCGTGAGTTTGCGAACGATCCCAGTCCGTAGTGTTGGAGGAGCGACTGCAACCCCAAGTACACGCGACCCGTGGGAGACATGGCTGCTCGCCGCTTGAGCCGGCAGGTCAAGGTTTCAAGACAGCTTCATTTCCGCAATGTGGATGTCCCGAGCGCAGCTGAGGTATGTGCGCTGCCGAGCCGGCCGACTGGGCAGCAGTTCAGAGTTCCAGAAGGAAACGAAGAACACGGCTGATCTTGAAGGTTACGTGAGGACCAACCTGCCCGAGAGGAGTGATCAACCGCTGCTCGGAAACCGACTTGAGGTCCTCGCATTTGGCATAGCTCACCACGTCAAGACCTGAGTCCCCGGAGTCGATCTCAATGTGCGACGGAAGACCCCGACGCGCCGTGGTGCACGGAACCACCATGACCACACCCGCAGGACCCTCGTTCAACGCGTCTGCCGAGATCACCACGGCTGGGCGAAGACCCGACTGCTCGTGCCCGACCGGCTCCCCGAAGTCGACCAGCCATACCTCACCTCGACGCGGCGCCATCAGGACCGATCACGAATGGCACCCTGCTCCAGAGCGCGCTCAGCATCGATCTCGCCCCACGCCTGCTCATCACCCCGGAGTTCTTCGAACCGCTCACTCAGCTCGTCGAAGAACAACCGACGCTCGAGCGCGTCAGCAGCCTCATCCAGCAGCTGAGTCATCGGACGCCCGGTCGCAGACGCAAGCCGTGCAAAGCGATCGCGAGTTGCCTCGCTCACCCTGATCGTGGTACTCATGGACCAAGTATACCGCATTGTAGACCAGATTGTCTACACTTTCGGATCGGGCGCACCTGAGCAGCTCTCTGGCGGGAGGCGTGATTGCCCCGAGTCCAGACCTCGTGTAGTTAGCGATGGTGTCGGAGGAGCAACCCGCACCATACCCCCACGCGGTGGCCCGGCCGGTGAGTTCCTGCTGGCGGCGTGACCTCGGCCGTGTGAGAGCATGACTCCCACTCTGCATCGAGAGCTCGCCTCCTGGGCTTCCCTTTCTCGGCGTCGAGCAGATCCCCTCCTCTCCGACCTGCCGATCAGCGCACCCGCAGGTAGCTTGAGAGCATGATGCGTCTCGGCGCCTTCCTGGCAGTGACGATCCTGCTCGCAGGATGCGGCGCGCCGGTCAGCGTCGGCTCTTCCACGCTGCCCAGACAGACCCGGGAAAGGATCATCATCGACGCAACCATCGCAACCGAGACGCTCCCACTGCCTGGTTGCCATACCTTCTGGGAGACCGTCAAGAAGGCCGAGCCGCCACCTGGCGCGTGTGAGCAAGACACCAAGGTCACCACCTTCGTAGCGACTCGCGGATCCCGCAGCGTCACGACCGCGGTGCATTTCACTATCCACGCAATGGAGGCCAGGCCGAGGTTATTGAGGAGGCGCTGATGCCAAGATCTATTCAAGAGATCCTCGATCACGCCGACGAACTGGCGGAACGATTCGAGGACTAGAAACCCACAGAAGGCGACGAACGACCCGTCGAGGAATATCTTCTCGAACACGCCGCTCTGGCACGTGCTCGCAGCAAAGGCCAGATCCTCGATGCAGTGGTAGCGGCACGTGCCGCGGGAATCCCATGGGCGAAGATTGGCGAGCTGTTGGGGACCTCCGCGCAGGCGGCACAACAACGCTACGGAACAGTCGCCGAACAGTTGTGATCCCTGTCCAGTCACACCGCCACTCGAAGCTACGCGGGCCCCAACTTCTCGCGGACTCTCGGTGGATCAGAGAAGATCGGGGTAGTTCTTTCGACCGATTCTGGTCACCTGACCTCGCACTCATTGAAGATTCTCGCTATCAGGAATGCTCAGTGCCCATGATTGTCTTTCGTCGCCCTTTTTGGCCTCGCGCCCCCAGCACGCCCGGAGATATTCCGCCCGGTCCGTTGCCCGTCAGGTCGCCGGCACCACGTCGTTGGGATGCAACGCCGGTAGATGCGATCATGGCGCTATGGCTCGATTGGTTCGTTTCCTTGAGCGCATCCACGACGGCGAGGTCCTCCTCCTCGACGGTGCGATAGGTACGGAACTCCAACGGCGGGGCGCACCCATGGACTCGACCGCATGGTGTGGGCTGGCTACGCAATCCCATCCGGAAATGCTCCGACAAATCCACATCGACTACATCACCGCCGGCGCAGACATCATCACAACCAACACGTTCGCCACCGGCCGCCATGTGCTCGAGCCTCTCGGGCTCGGCGACGAAGCAGAGACACTCGATCGAATGTCGGTCGCGATCGCTCGCCAAGCGATCGAAGCGTCTGCCGAGAAGGAGGTCTTGATCGCCGGGTCGATGTCGTCCATGGGCCCGCTCGACCGATCTCGATCCACGCCCCGAGGCGACGCCGCAGAGATCAGCTACCGAAAACAGGCCGAGACGCTGGCAGAAGCGGGAGTTGACGTTCTCGTTCTGGAGATGCTTCGCGATATCGCCAATGCGTCGCTCGTGATCGAAGCTGCCACAGGAGTGGGACTTCCGGTGCTGGTGGGCTGGAGCGCATCTTCCGACGAGACAGGCGATGTCGTACCGCACCGCAGCAATCCGTATCGCGAGTATGAGGCGCGCTCCTTCAATGAGCTGACGAGGCTCGGAGCGAAGATGGGCGGCGACGTTGCCGGCATCATGCACTCGGCTGTCGAGTTAACGGGGCCTGCTCTGGAGATCCTCAACCGGCACTGGGCCGGCCCGACGATGGCCTATGCCGAAACAGGAAGGTTCGAACCACCCAACTGGGTGTTCACCGAGGCCACCGCACCCGAAGGGTATGCGGCCGCGGCCCGGGAATGGATAGAAGCAGGCGTGCAAGTCATCGGAGGCTGCTGCGGCACCACGCCGTCTCACGCAACGGCGATCCGTTCTGTGATGGACACCGTCGCGCCCTCAAACCACATCGAGGATTAATGCAGGCCTCTTCCGGACTGAGCAGCAGGACCTCTCAGCCCTCCGCCGGCACCAGGATCAGCTTGCCGACAAAGTCCTTCTTTTCGAATCGAGCCTGAGCCCCGGCAATCTCGGCAAGTGGATAGGTTGCGGCGACCAGAGGATCTACCGCCCCAGTCCGCGCCAGTTCGACCATGTCGGAGAACAACTCCGGAGTATGCATTGTGGACCCGATCAGGCGCCGGTTGCGCAGGTACAGGCGTCGCAAGTCGAGGTTGACGACGGGGCCGGCGATGGCGCCGACGGTGGCGAGCCGGCCACCGTCACCCAGACGGTCGAGGAAGGTGGCGAACTCATCGCCGCCGACGACGTCGAGCACGACATTGACCTCGGAAAGGTCCTCGAGACGGTCCCGACCCCGCACAACCACCTCATCGGCGCCGGACTCGGCCACGACCGCTGCCTTTTCGGGGCTGGTGTAGGCAATAACGTGACATCTGCGGCCTGCGGCAATCTGCAACGCGGCCAGGCCGACTCCGCCGGACGCTCCTGTGACCAGTACCCGTTCCCCAGCCCGACATCCGGCGCGTTCCACCATGCCGAAGGCCGTAGCGTAGGCAATGGGAAGGCAAGCGAGCTGTTCGTCACTGAGCGGCGAGACGGTCACATCGTGGACGCGAGCGACTGGGGAGACGTGGTACTGAGCGAAGCCGCCGTCGACCTCGCTGCCGACGATGGCACTCGGATATCCGCAGGAGTACTCGGCAGCGGGATCAACAATTACTCTGCGTCCCAGCCAACTCGCATCGGAAGTGTCGCCCACCGCGACGACTACACCAGCAATGTCACCGCCCTGGATCCGGGGGAAATCGAGCGGCGCACCTCGCCATCCAACCACGGCGTCAGGGTCGGCTGCGGTTCCGTACGCACCCTGCCGGCTCCACAAGTCGGTGTTGTTCACCCCGGCCGCAGTCACCCTGATGAGGGCTTCCCCGCTTTGTGGCACGGGCACGAACCAGTCGTGACGGATCACAATGGTCTCGGGACCGCCGTGCCCGGTGGTCACTGCAGCTGTCATGACTGCTGGAAGTCTCATCGGGGCTTCCTCGGCTGCGATCGCTCAACCCTCGCCAACGGTAGAAGTGCACTCAGCATGGCCACATTTGCAGGGTTCCTTCTTGTCCCCGAGTTTCATGCGGCAGGATGGTCCGCAGAACCGGTCCCTATCGTCGATCCGGCATGTACAAGGTCCGAACGCACAGATTTGAGTCGGTGTGTCGCGGTCCCCATCGAGCAACATGGTTAGATCCCCTTTGGTCGCAGGTATCTTTCTGCGAGCGCCGCAATCCAATCGATCAGTAGTGCCAGCAGGGCAACAAGCGACGCTCCGACGAAGATTGCGGTGTTCCGCTGTAGCTTCAAGCCCGAGTTGATCGTTTCTCCCAAACCTCCCGCTCCGATTAGGAAGACCAGGGCAGCGGTACCAACATTGATCACGAGAGCGGTACGGACCCCAGCCAGAATGACGGAAACGGCGAGTGGAAGCTCGATCTTGAGCAGAGCCTGCCGCTTTGACATCCCCATGCCGCGTCCTGCCTCGATCACCGAACGATCGACCTGCTCGATGCCCACCATGGTGTTGCGCAACACCGGCAGCAGCCCGTAGAGAGTGAGCGCAAATACGGCGGTCGTCGTGCCCCCTCCCCACAAACCGGCGCCCTGCCCTAGCCAGGCAAGGAACAGTACGAGAAGCCCATAGGCCGGGACGGCCTGTCCCGAATTGGCGATGCTCAGAACGGGAGTGCCCAGGCGCTTGAACCTGGGGCGTGTGATCAGGATGCCGGCGGGAATTGCTATCCCGACAACCGCAATCGTCGACCACAACGTGATCGCGATGTGTTGTCGTGCCTGGCGAAGCAACGAATCCGTCGCCAGGATTCGCTCAGTGGTTGGGTCGAGCGCGGCGTAGATCCATACCGCGGCCAGGGTCGAGGCGAGAATCACAAACACCACCGGGGTGATCAACAGGTCATAGCTGCGTTGTGTTGCGCTCCGCTCGAGCGGAGCGGTAACTTCCGCTGCGGCTGGAGCAAGATCGACACTCATGAACGCGCCTCCTCCTGGCGGGCTTGCTCGGCCTGATGCGTGGAGCGCACTGTATCGATGAGGTTCTCGAACCGCACTACACCGTGATACTTACCTCGCGGGTCAATCACACAGGCAGTTCCTACGGAGGAATGGAGCATCGACTCGAGCACATCGTGCAAGGTGTCCTCCGGTTCCACAAGGGCACGGACTGGAAGCCCCGACTCAGAAAGACGGCGATCGGTCGCATCCAGGGCCTTCTGGTTCAGCCACCGCAGAGGGCGCTCGTCCTCGTCGAGCAACAGCAGCCAACCCCGATCGGACTGCTCGAGCTGGGTACGCATGGCGCCGCGCGAGCCGGTGTCGTATGCGAGCACGGCATCATCAACCTCAACAATGTCACGCACCCGCATCAAGCTCAGCCCCTTCAGCGTTGCACCCGAGCCGAGGAAGTCCTCAACGAAATCGTTGGCCGGGTTGGCCAGAATCGCCTCCGGAGTGTCGTGCTGGGCAATGATCGATTGTTCTCGCAGAATTGCAATACGATCTCCCATCTTGATCGCTTCGTCGACGTCATGGGTCACGAATACGATCGTCTTCTTCAGTTCGGCCTGCAGGCGCAGAAACTCGTTCTGCAGCCGGTCACGGGTGATCGGATCGATCGCCCCGAAGGGCTCATCCATCAACAACACATCAGGGTCGGCCCCGAGGGCGCGGGCCACCCCGACCCGCTGCGCCTGGCCGCCGGAAAGCTCCTTGGGGTAGCGGTCGCGATAGGTGGCGGGATCCATCCCCACCATTTCGAGCAGCTCGTCGACCCGGTTCTCGATCCGATCCGTGTCCCAACCGAGCAGCTCGGGCACGGTGGCGATATTCTCTTTGATCGTGCGATGGGGGAAAAGCCCGATCTGCTGAATCACGTATCCGATCCGGCGGCGCAGCTCATCGGGATTGACGTCGGTCACGTCCTCACCCTCGAAGATGATGCGGCCCGAGGTCGGTTCGATCAATCGATTGATCAATCGCAACGTGGTGCTCTTGCCGCAACCCGAGGGGCCGACCAGCACGAGGATCTCCCCCTCGATAACGTCGACATCGAGATCTGCAACTGCGGGCTCAGTCGTACCCGGATAGGTCTTGGTGACTTTGTCTAGGCGTATCAAGGTTTCGGTCATGCTTCTGCTTTCTTCATTGCAAACCTGGCGAAATAGTCAGCCGGCGGATCAGGCCGAACAAGCCATCAAAAGCCAGAGCCAGCGCCACAATGAACACGGTGCCGGTCCAGATGGCCTCCATCGAGTTTGGCGAACCCAGGCGGGCCAGGCCGTTCTTGATGAAATCACCAAGTCCACCGCCATCTACCAGAGTGGCAATAGCGGCGATTCCGGCGGTCACCAACGCCGATACCCGGACTCCAGTGATGACTACCGGCCACGCCAGCGGCAACTCGATCTTCCAGAGACGCTGCCGGGAACTCAGGCCCATGCCGCGCGCCGACTCGAGCACAGCCGGATCAACCCCGGCGAGGCCAGTCACCGTATTGCGCATGATCGGAAGCAATGCGTACAGGTACAGGGCGAGGAAGGAAGGCACAAAACCCAAGCCCACGATCGGGATGAAGATCGTGAATAGCGCCAGCGACGGCAGCGTCAGGAATACGCTGACGATCCCCAGCGCTATCTCCCGGGCCGCCGGTCGGTGCCGCACCAGTATGCCCACGCCAATTGCGGTGATGGTGGCTGCCACCACCACCGCCACGATGTAAATCGCGTGCTCAACCACCCCGGTCCCGATGTCGCCGAGCCGATCGGCCATGTACTCGAACCAACTGGAGAATCCGTCCATCCAACCTCCTCAAGGTAGGCGGCAGGTGCGGGCAGCAAGTGCCCGCACCCGTCAAAGATCAACCGCCGATAAGGCCTTCCTCGATGAGATAGTCCCGGGCAACGTTGTCCGGGTCTTCGCCTTCGGCGGAAACGCGGGCGTTGAGCTCGGCCATCCGTTCGTTGGTGAGCGGCTCCAGGATGGCTGCGGCAATCCCATCGAACGCGGCCGGTGCTTCCTGATACTTCTCGTTGCGGATCGTCATCGACACGTTGTAGACGATGTTGACACCAGGGTCTTCGACCAACGTGAGCTCGAGAGCCGGGATGCGGCCGTCGGTAGTGAACACCTCGCCAAAGTCACAGTTGTTGTCTGCAGTCTCGTTGTAGATAACACCAGTATCGAGAATTGTGATCTGACTGTCGGGGATGTCGTAGCCGGCATACGTCTCGGTCAAAGTGAGACCGTCAGAGCGGCTGGGGAACTCGGACTCAAGGCACAGCGATGCATCCGGGTTCGCCTCGAGGTAGTCGACCATCGACTGGATGTCGAAAGCTCCGCCGTTTTCCTCGGTCAGTTCGGGGCTCGAAACAAAACCGTACGTGTTGTTGAACGGAGAGCGACCAACCCAAACGATGTCGTTTTGTTCCAGGTCACGCTCCCTAACGCCCTGGGTGAGCTCTTCAGGATCGAAGCTCGGATCCTCAAGGCCGAGGTGCTGGGTCCAGCCCGTACCGTTGTACTCCATGTAGACATCGATGTCGCCGGATTCCAACGCGGCGCGGGCCACGTTGGTGCCGCCGAGGTTCACCTTGTTGTCGACATCGGCGCCGGCGGCTTCGAACGCGGCCACCATGATCTCGCCGAGAACCAACTGCTCGTCGAAGTCCTTCGACCCTACGGAAACACTGATGCCGCTCAGATCGTATTCGGCCAGTGCTCCACCTTCAGCCCCACCCCCGCCATCGCCACCGCAGGCGGCTACCAGCAAGGCGAAGGCCACCAGGGCAGCAGTGAGCATACGCGTATTAAATCGCATAGTAATAGATACCTTTCTTGTGTTGTTTCGCTTTCTTCTTGTTGGCGTGCGTTACAGCAACACCAACAGTGGCAACGGCGACTGACTCCCCATCGCGGTACCAAATAGCGGGGCTACAGCCGCACCGACGTGCACCCAACGCCGCTCGACGGCCACCGACTCGGAGCAAAACCCAAGCTCAACGACGCTGCCGGAACAAAACGCTGTGCGCAGCGGACGCATCCGCTGACTTCGGCCACCATAGCTCGCCGATCGTCAGCGCCAAAGCTCGCCGATCGTCAGCGCCAAATGGGTGGCGAATCACGGTTAGTTCACAAGAGCTGCGTCAGTCGGCCGGATCTCGGAGAAGCACGGCGTCCTCGCGGAGGTCTTCGACGCTGGCAATGGCTATTCGCCACACCTTCTCTGAAACCTCCCCAACGGCAAGCAGATCGGTAATGGCGCCCGAGTTGCTGGCGACGACGCCGGCAACTCGCCCGACCTCACGGTCAGCGGATGCAATTGGTGACGACGCCTGAAGCTCCTCCGACCGCTCGGGGAGATTGCACCGGACGACACGGCGCACTGGCCGGACGCGAGCCACCGTGCCGTAGAGCGGGTACCAGATCGCCGCTCGAAGGTTCTCGCGAGCCGGGTCATCGCCGGGCGCCTCAGCCGCTTGCGGATCAATGAGTGGCTCCAACTGCACCTCATCGACGGTAGGGCAGTCCCGAGGATCCGCATCAGCCTCGAGCTCGACAATGCCATCGCCACAGCGTGCGATGTCCTCGAATGGAACTATCCTGTCGCATGGAACCAGCCGACCCTTGCGCACGACCACATGCGACACGACCCGCGCGTCTGGATCTACGACGATACCCTGCAGCTTGCCGACCTTCTTGCCGGCCGAGGATCTCACCTGCGCGTCAATCTCTAAGTCCAACTGTCCCTTTCGCGGTCACTCACATGCTCTCCCAGTCTCCGCCTGATGTCAAACATGCGCGAGGGCGGAGAGTCGAGATCGGCACTCACCTTGTTGCGCTGGAGCCGTGAGAGGTGCTCCCTGCCGAAGTGCTCGACCCCTCCAGCCCGGACGTTGTTTGCGACTGGCTCAGAACGCCCAATGTGGACCTGCGCTCAGCTCATGCCTCGCCGCCCAGGATATCGCCCGCCCCAGGTCTGAGCAGATCCGATATCGGCGCTTGCCAGCGGTCATCTCGATTGCCGACCAAGCAGCCCGTGGCAGTGCTAGTACTTGAGCCCAGACTCGCACGGGCATCGGTCGTTGCGGCCCAACTTCGGCGTTGCATCACGTTGCGCGGCCCACTTCGATGCCAACTGGACCCGCTCCGCCAGCGTCTGAAGCTCGGCCTCCCAGCGACGAAGACGCTCGCCCCAAACCCGCTGCCTCTCCTCGGCGACAGCTACCGCTTGTTCCCGATTCGTAACCTCAGCCTCTCGTCACGCCAGCTGCTCATGTGTCCGCTGTGCCAGCAGCGGCGAATCGTCACCCGCGGATTCCGCCACGCTCGCGAGCTCCCGGTTCATCAGAGCGACAATGACTCGACCCAATGAGATCCCGGCAGCGGCGCAGTAGCGTTTCCACGTCGACTACTTCGCCGTCGAAATCGGCAGCGCTCAGCAACTCACCGACGCGGGATTCGAGGTATCAACCGATTTAACCTGGGACTTCTTCAACATCAATCTTCCCGAAGACCGCAACGACATCCTTGCCCTCCGCCTGTTTGCGGGAAACGGCATCGCAGGCCTCGCACACTCCTTGTCCGTTTTCGACCGGACGCTCCCCGAGGAAGAGATTATCTTCGACTGGTCGTCGTCTACCCGCTCACCCTACGCCAAGGCTTCCTTATCCCGTGCTGGCCTGACCGCGTCCAGGGCCTCGCCCCGCAGCAAGGCCGGGACACGGCAACCGCCGCCTGGTGGTGGTCGCCACAGGGATATGACCGCCCGACCGTGGCACGAAATCAGAGCACGCATAACACCCGCCGCCCCGCACATTATCGAGCGCCCACAAGCGAGAGATACCCGGCAATCCCGGACGCATCACGAATACGGGACTGACCACTCGCAGTGATTCAAACCGTTGCTTCTGCACGGTGGAATCGCGTCGTAGACCTCGGGCGACAGCGTCCTCGTCGCCAGGTTTGGCCGACCACCAACGGGCAGGACGCCCAGCGCGGGCACGCGGACCGAGGGCGTCCAACTGGCCACGGATCGGGAACTCAGACGGACACCAGACGGACACCTGACACAAAGGGAGACCCGCTCGAAGATCCCGGAACGGCAGAATCCCCTGTATTCAGGGGCTGTCGCATGAATCGGGGGTTCTCGCGTTCTGTGGCGGGTTCGGCGATCATGTGGGCATGGTGAATGTGCGTGCTGTTGATCGGGATCAGTTGTTGTTGATGCCGCCGTCGTTGTCGGATTGGTTACCTTCGGATCATTTGGCGTGGTTCATTGTTGATGTGGTCGCTGAGTTGGATGTGTCGGGGTTCTACCGGTCGTTGCGGGCGGATGGTCGTGGAGGTGCCGCCTATGACCCTCAGGTGATGCTCGGCGTGTTGTTGTATGCGTACTGTGTGGGGGAGCGTTCGAGCCGCCGGATCGAACAGCGCCTGGTCGATGATGTGGCGTTCCGGGTGGTTGGGGCGAACCAGGCTCCGGATCATGCCACGTTGGCTCGGTTCCGTCGTCATCAGGACGCCATTGCTGGTGTGTTCACCCAGGTGGTGGGCTTGTGTGTCGCTGAGGGTCTGGTGCGCACCGGGGTGGTGGCGATTGATGGGACGAAGATCGAAGCCGACGTGTCGGGGTCGTCGTCGGTGACTCGCCGTCAGCTCGTCGACGAGATCTTGGAAGAGGCTGAAGCGGTCGACGCTGCGGAGGATCTCGAGTATGGGGCACGCCGTGGCGACGAGCTCCCCGAACGGTGGGCGAATCGCGTGTGCCGCCCTGGAAGCCGCAACCGGCCAACAACCCGACGATGACAGCCGCCGGCTCGCCGCTCGTCGCACGATCAAAGCCTGCGACAGCAAGCTTGCCAAATACCGACAGGCGATCGAAGCTGGCACCGACCCCTCGATCGTTGGTGGTTGGATCGAGGAGGTCAAGCTCGAAAGGAAGGCAGCCGAGCTTCGGCTTCGAAGAAGACAACCCACCCTGAGCAAGGACGACATCCGATCACTCGTCCTGCAATCCAAGGGAATCGTCGAGATTCTCGGTCAAGCCGACCCCGAAGACCGGCGAGCCGTCTATCAAGAACTCGGCGTCTCGATCACCTACCACAGGGACGGTCGGCTGCGCGTATGCGCAGGACCATCTTCGTGTACTAACGATGGTGTCGGAGGGGGGACTTGAACCCCCACGTCCTTATCGGACACTAGGCCC
>CBEVHI010000046.1:0-11272 GCA_965549635.1 uncultured bacterium
GAGGAGTTCCAGCCGAAGGGAACCGTGCTGATCGCGGCGCTCTTCGTGGTGATGCTCGTTCTGCTGTGGGGATCCGTCTATGTGATCCTGCTGGCGCGCGGAGCGACATCGTGAGCGAACGACAGACGATGCACATCGACCGCTACGAGAAGAACTGGATACGTATCGGGGTCATCACCCTTGTCGTCTTCGCCGCATTCGTCTTCATCGCCGGGTTCGCACTCGGTTTTCAGGTTCCTGGTGCCTTCGAGCGGGTCGACCCCCGGACGGTCACCGACCCAGGGCAACCGTTCGCCAATCCGGGTCTTCGAGAGCTCTCCCCCGGCAACTATGAGGCGTACATCGTCGCCCAGGCGTTCCTGTTCACCCCCCGTGAGATCACCGTGCCCAAGGGTTCGAAGGTGACGTTCTACATCACGAGTGTCGACGTCCAGCATGGCTTCAAGCTGCAAGGGACCAACGTCAACATGATGATCATTCCCGGAGAGGTGTCGACACTCAGTGCCACGTTCAACGAACCGGGGGTCCATGAGTACATCTGCACCGAGTACTGCGGGGCAGGCCACGCCGCCATGTCCGGCCGACTGATCGTGGAGGGTTGAGGTCATGCTCACATCGACCTATGAACTGACCAAGACCGAGAAGCGCTTCGTCGGCCTCCACCTGTGGGTGGCGATCACGGCCTTGGCCATCGGAACGATCTTCGGCCCTCTCCAGGCCTTCGAACACGCGGGACTCAACCTGTACAAGTACCTGGATCCGATCATCAAGTCCTACTACCAGGGCCTCACGCTGCACGGGGTGCTCAACGCGCTCATCTGGACGACGTTCTTCATCACCGGGTTCTTGACGCTCACGACGATCAAAGGTCTGCAACGTCCCCTCAAGTACCCGACGCTGAACAAGGTCGGGTTCTGGATGATGGTGGTCGGACTGTTGACCGCGGCCGTTCCGATCCTGCTCGATCAGGCCACGGTCCTCTACACCTTCTACCCGCCCCTGGAGGCGACCTGGACGTTCTATCTGGGGCTGACCCTGGTGGTCGTGGGGAGTTGGATCGAAGGGTACGGGATGTACTTCACGTACTACGCGTGGCGAAAGGAGAACCCCGGCGTTCGCACCCCGTTCATCACCTTCGCCGGGCTCATCACCATGGTGATGTGGCAGTTCGCCACCCTGGGCATCGCCGCGGAGATCCTGACGATGCTGCTGCCCTACTCCTTCGGCCTCATCGAGGGGTACGACCCCGAGCTGGCCCGGACCTACTTCTGGTTCACGGGACATCCGCTCGTCTACTTCTGGCTGCTCCCGGCGTACCTCTCCTGGTACGGGATGCTTCCGAAGCAGGCCGGAGGCAAGCTGTTCAGCGACTCACTCGCCCGGCTGGCCTTCTGGCTGTTCCTGCTGCTGTCCGTCCCTGTCGGGTTCCATCATCAGTTCGCCGATCCGGGCATCTCCCAGACCTGGAAGGCGATCCACGCGGTTCTCACCTTCTCGGTGTTCTTCCCGTCCTTGATGACCCTGTTCACCGTCGTAGCGTCGCTCGAATACGCAGCGAGGCAGCGAGGCGGCAAGGGTCTCCTGGGCTGGATCCGCAAACTGCCGTGGAACGATCCATCGGTGACGAGCCAGCTCCTGGCCGGCATCCTGTTCATGTTCGGAGGTATCGGCGGACTCACCAACGCCTCCTATGAGGTGAACGCGGTCATCCACAACACGTCGTGGGTTCCCGGACATTTCCACCTCACCGTCGCGTCCGCGGTCACGCTCTCCTTCATGGGCATCAGCTACTGGCTGGTCCCCTACCTGACCGGCAAGAAGCTGTGGAATCCCCGCTTCGCCGTGATCCAGGCCTGGTTGTGGTTCGTCGGCATGTTGATCTTCTCCAACGCCATGCACGTCGTCGGACTTCTGGGGGCGCCACGCAGGACTCCCCTCGGAGTCGCTCCCTACGTACCCGCCGAATGGGAAGGACACCTGCTGCGTGTGGGTCTGGGCGGAGCGATCCTGTTGATCGCTGCGTACATGTTCATCTGGACGATCATCAAGACGGTTCGCAACAAGGAGCTGGTCCCTGCCGGCGGCATCGAGGTGCCGATCGCCGAATCGATGCGGGACCCGCAGCTCACCCCCCAATGGCTCGACAGCTGGAAGCCATGGCTGGCCGCCACTGTTGCCTTGATCCTCGCTGCCTACGGACCGCAGATCTACCTGATGCTGCGCGACATGCAGCTCACCTCCCCTGGTTTCCGCCTCTGGTAGCCGAAGTCGTGACGCGATGTGACTGATCCCACAACGGAGCGTCTGACAACACAGGATCCGAGCGTCGACTGGAAGGCCAGACGCTCGAACCTCGTGCGGCGCTCCCTGGAGCGCATCGAGCGGATCACGCTGGCACTGGAGCGACCGGTTGGTCGCATCACGAGGCTGCAGCATCTGAACCCGCTGTACCACACGGGGCCGATCACCGTGTTCCTCCTCGTCATCATCCTGGTCACCGGGGTCTACTTGACCCTGTTCTATCGGTACGGGTTCGACCCCAGCTACCAGTCGGTGGCAAGTCTCGAAGCGAGCGTCTTCGGCAGGGTGATGCGGGCGTTGCACAAGTACGCCTCCGGCGCAGCGCTGATCACCGCCCTGCTGCACGGTTGGCGCACGTTCTTCCAGGATCGCTTCCGGGGCGCCCGATGGCCGGCATGGGTCACCGGGGTGTTCATGACCGTGTTCATCTGGGTGATCGGAGTGACCGGCTACTGGATGATCTGGGACGAACGCGTCGGCCCTCTCAACGATGTCCTCGTCTCGCTCAATAGCCGTTTCCTCCTCGATGCCGGTTCCGGATGGCTCATCCTGCTGGTCCTGTTCCTCGTCCACCTGCTGCTGTCGGCGGTCATCGGCCTGTTCACCTGGTGGCACGTCAAGCGGCTCAGTCGACGGAAGTGGTTCCCGCCGACCTACTGGATGTGGCTGCTGGGCGGCCTGCTGCTGGCGGCGTCGATCGTGATCCCCGCCGGGATGCTGCCGCAGCTCAGTGACACCACGCTGCCGGGAACCGTGCCGATCGACGTCTTCTACCTGCTGCCCCTGCTTGCCCGCAAGCCGGCAGTCTGGGTACTGGCCGGGCTCCTCATTTCGGTCGTGGCCGCTCTCGTCCCGTGGCTGCTCCGAAGGCCGAAGCTGCAACCGATCGTCATCGATCGGGACCGCTGCACAGGATGCACCTTCTGTGTGGCCGACTGCCCCTACGAGGCGCTGCGGATGATCCCGAGGGAGGACGGTAGACACCAGCAGGAGGCGGTCGTCGACCCGGATCTGTGCGTGTCGTGTGGGGTCTGCATCGGCAGTTGCCCCGAGCTGGCCATGACCCTGGGGAGCGTCCCGGCCGAGCCGCTGTGGGAAACCACGATGGCGCGCGTCCGGGCCCGCCCGGCAGCGCCCGTCGTGTTCGTGTGCGAACGTCACGCGTTGCAGGGTGGCACTCGTGTCGGAGACGACCCCATCGTCGTGCCCCTCACTTGCATCGGCATGGCTCATCCCGGCCTCGCCGGCGAAGCCATCGAAGCCGGTGCGTCGGAGGTGCGACTCGTCGGTTGCCCTCCAGAAGACTGCGCCAACCGTGAAGGCAACGAGTGGCTGGAACAGCGAATCGAACGACGGCGCCGGCCCAGGCTGCGACGTAGGTTCGCCGACGCCGCCATCGGTACCTCATGGCTGCCGCCGGACCAGACCGATCGCTCCCTGGCAGGACCGCTTCGCCGCGGGCCGGCCACCGGATACGGTCTTGTGTCGGAGCCTCGAGATCTCGTCCGTCCGGGCCTCTTCATGGCGGCCGTGCTGGCGGTTCAGCTCCTTCTCACCAATGTATCTTTCGCTCCTGCAGCTTCGGCGCGGGTGGTCCTCGAGATGACCCACACCGCGGGCCACCCGATCGCACAGGTACCGGCCACCGGTGCGGAGATCGTCCAGGGACAGGAGATCGAGCTGACGATGCTGGTCGATGAGGAGCCAGTTCTCGCACAAACGAGCGGGAACCGAGCTGCGGTCTACCGCCAGATCGACCTCGATCCAGGCACGCATCGCATCAGATTGACGATGACGGATCGGGCATCCGGACAAATCAACCTCATCGATCGCACCGTCGCACTGGCAAACGGCCAGATTCTGCGATTTCGGTTCGATGACGCAGTCGTGGGTGGTGACCCTGAAGAGGGCCGGAAGCTCTTCGAGCGCACATCGGTCGTGTCCGGCGCCGGCTGCGTGATCTGCCACAGCGTCCAGCGCGATCGCGTTCTTGTGGGACCATCGCTGTTCGGAGTTGGAACGCGTGCAGCGTCGCGCATCCCCGGCGTTTCTGCCGAGGACTACCTTCGGCAGGCGATCATCGACCCGGATGCGTACATCGTGAACGGCTTTCCCGCCGGCCAGATGCTCCCCGACTTCGCCAGGACGCTCTCCCGGCAGCAGATCGACGACCTGGTCGCCTACCTGCTCACCCTCGAGGACAGCTGAGTCTGAGTGACGTCGCCGAGCTCCCTGCCATCGCGCGAGCGAGACCACTTTGGCTTTGTGTCGGCCACTCGGCGTCTCGCAACCGCGCCTCTACGCGCTTGTGCCCTGCTGCTCAAGCCGATTCACTCGACTCCTCGAGAGGCTTGCTCGACCGCAAGAGAACCCATCCGATGACACCGGCTGCTACTGACCCGATGAAGATGCCGATCTTGGCTCGATCGGCCAGGACTGGAGAGGTGAACGCAAGTTCTGTCACGAAGAGAGACACCGTGAACCCAATGCCGGCAAGAGCGGCGAGGCCCATGATCTGAGTCCATCCTGTGCGCTCGGGCAGCCTGCCGATACCAACACGAACGGCAATCCACGTCGCCAACGTGATGCCCACGGTCTTGCCGACGATCAGGCCCGTGACCACGCCCACCGAGACGGCGCTTGTCGCAGCGGCGCCGACATCGATGTCGATGAACCGAACGCCGGCGTTGGCGAGAGCGAACAGTGGCACGATCACAAACGACGACCACGGGTGGAGGGCCGCCTCGAGACGGTCGAGTGGCGCCACGGACTCGCGGGCGATCTTGGAGAGAGCCATGGCATCCTGGTCGATGCGTTCACGATGCCGTGGCATGGCACGGTCCTCGCTGTATCGATCGAGGATCCAACGGGAGCGTCGCAGGTAGGTCTGGTCCGTGTACCACGGACGCGCAGGCGTAAGGAACCCGAGGGCGACGCCGGCGAGGGTGGCATGAACACCGGACTCGAGAACAAAGAACCAGACGGCGACACCGACTAGGGCGTAGAAGGGCAGCGACCTGACCCCGACCCGGGCTGCGATCCTCACACCGACCAGACCGAGAACGCCCAGGGCAAGCCATCCCAGCGCAAGGTCGGAGGTGTAGAAGATGGCGATGACGGCGATCGCCACGATGTCGTCAGCGATCGCGAGAGCCAGCAGGAACAGCTTTGCACCCACCGACACTCTGCTCCCGAGCAGGGCGAGCACTCCGACCGAGAAGGCGATATCGGTTGCCATCGGGATCCCCCAACCGCGGGTGGCCTCAGGACCTGCTCCTGCCGTAATCGCCACATAGATGAGAGCAGGGAGGATCACACCACCGAGTGCAGCAACGGCAGGGAGCGCTGCCCGGCGCGGGTCTTTGAGGTCCCCGACGGCGAGTTCCCGCTTGATCTCGAGGCCCACCACGAAGAAGAAGATCGCCATGAGACCATCGTTGACCAGATGCTTGAACGTTTCATCGAAGTGGAAGCTGCCGATTTCGAGAACCAAACGCGTGTCCCAGAACCGTCCGTAACCCTCACCGAACGGGGCATTGGCCCAGACCAGGGCCGCGATCGCCGCAACGAGCAGGACAACGCCTCCCGACGCCTCGATGTGGGTGAACCGCAGCAGTGGGCGCACGAATCGGCTTGGGACGACCCGGTCAGAAGTGATCCACGTCTCATGCAGACGTTCACCGGCCATGAGTTCCCCACCACCAGGAGGACCCGGCAGACGAGAGACGCCCCTCAGGTTCGCGTTCGGACACGATCTTCACGATGGCTCAGCCGGCTCGTCGCCGGCATGACGATCCACGAAGAGGTCGAGAAGGCGCCCGACCTCGACATCGCTTTCGAATGGATGACGAAAGCGAGCGTCAACCCGGAGGCTGTAGCGGTTACGCCGCCCCTCCTTCTCGCGTGATAGGAATCCGGCTGATTCGAGCTCAGAGACAATCCGCAGGGCCGCTCGCTCGGTGATACCGACACGATTGGCGACATCACGCAGCCGGATCTCTGGAGCCTCAGCTATCGAGATGAGCACGCGGGCATGATTCGTGAGGAATGTCCATGTTCGATGCTGTTCGGTGGTCACTTCTTTGCTCTGCCTGACTGAAACGTGACTGTCTTTGCATGACAGTAGTGTCTGGTGTTCGCGATGGTAAACCGTGAGACGCAGCCATCACTTGCCCGAAGTATCCGTGGGGGCGAAGATCTCCTCGGAGCCCTCACCGTCGTACCCGTCCACATACCGAACGCCGCGAAGTCCCCCCTCGACGGTGACGACGTAGACGGCGGAACCACGAGCCGACCTTCCGATACCGGGCACGGTGCTCCAGGTCACGTGCAGCACGTTCCCTTCGAGGCGGCCCTCACCCTGCTGGAGGGTTCCGCTCACCGTCCAGTCGAGCTGGAACAAGCCATCGGCGCCCTCGGTGATCTCGACCCTGCCGCCGTACTCTCCGCCAGTCGGATCGACTCCCGCCACGAAGTGCGAGCCGGTGAAGCTCGGAACCTCATCGGGGTTGGCGTCGGGTCCCAGACCGCCCTCCTCATCGCCCGCACAGGCTGAAAGTGCAATGAGCAGCAGGGTCAGCAGGGAGACGAGGAACTTCTTGGACACAGCGCTGCCGAGTGTACCGCCGCCCTCCTACCCGGTAGTCTCGCACCTGTGAAACGACGGATCCTCATCGGCGTTCTGGGGCTCTTGATTGCAGCGCCGATGGCATTCGCCGTTCTTCAGCCGATCCAGGTCGTCCCTCGTATCCGCCTCGCTCCAGGGTTCGCGCTCACCACCCAGCACGGCGACCTCCTCACCAGCGAAGACGTCCGTGGCTCCTTCGTGCTCTACGACTTCACCTACACGAGATGCCCGGAACCGTGCGCAGATCTCGACGCCACGATGCGACAGATCCAGGATCGGCTCAGCGAGGTAGATCTCGGTGACATTCCGGTGCGACTCGTCACCATCTCAATCGACCCGGACTACGACACCCCTGAGCGACTGGCAGCGCACGCCGGCGCAGCCGGCGCCGATCCGGACGTCTGGCAATTCGCGACGATGACCGACAAGGCACTGCTCAAGAGCGTCGTCGGTGGCGGGTTTGAGGACTACTACCAGCAGAACGAAGACGGAAGCTTCGAATTCGACCCCAAGTTCGTCCTCGTTGACGGGTGGGGCACCATTCGGGGCGAGTACCAATATCGGGCTTCCGTTCCTGAACCCGACCGCATCTTGCGACACATCGGTGTGCTCGCCGACGAGGTCCACAAGAGCACGGGAGCCGCCACCGTCGCCTACGAAGCTGCCCACCTCTTCCTCTGCTACGCCAAATGAAGCGGCTCCTCATCATCTCCGGCGTTGTCGCAGGTGTTCTGGCGATCGCGTGGGTGGCCCTCATCTTCCTGCGGCCGTACTCGTTCCACGGAACCGTCATCCAGTCACCGAATCCTTCCCCTGACTTCACGCTCGCCTCGGCTTCGGGACCGGTCAGTCTGTCGGACTTCAGGGGACGGGTCGTGGTGCTGTACTTCGGCTACACGTTCTGTCCCGATGTGTGCCCGACGACGATGGCGGATCTCGCCAGGGCGATGCGGGATCTCGGTACGAAGGCGAAGGACGTCCAGGTGATCCTGGTGTCGGTCGACCCCGCAAGAGATACCCCGGAGAACCTGCAGAAGTACGTCACCTCGTTCGACCCGACGTTCATCGGGATCACCGGTTCCGAAGAGGACGTGGCCACCGCCGCCGCCCTCTACGGGGTCTACTTCGCCAAGCACGAGGGGAGCGAGGCCAGCGGGTATCTGATCGATCACACCGCGTCGGTCATGGTGCTGAATCGCGAAGGCAGGCTCAAGCTCGTCCTCCCGTTCGGAACACCCGCCGAGGCGATCGCCTCGGATCTGGCCGAGGTACTCAGGTAGGAGGCTGCACATGACAAGGCACCGCATCATCGCACTGCTCCTGATCATCGCGAGTGGGTGTGCGACCCAGGGTCCGAACGCTGCCGTGAAGGATCTATGGGCGCGTACGTCGCCATCAGCAGCCGCGAACGCTGCGTTCTACATGGTGGTCGAAAACGACGGGAACGAACCGGATCGCCTGATTCGCGCCGACTCGCCGGCCTGTCAGGTGACCGAACTCCACGAGATGTACGCCAAGGATGGCGGCGTCATGGGGATGCGCCCCGTGGAGGGCGGCTTCGTCGAGATCCCGGCCGGAGAATCGGTCGAGTTCAAACCGGGCGGCCTGCACGTCATGTGCATCGACCGACTCCAAGACTTCGTCGCGGGTACGACCGTGCCACTGACACTGACCTTCGAGATCTCTGGAACGCGCAGCTACGAGGTGACAATCCGGGAGAACTGATCGCCTCTATTGTACCTGCTGATGATCCCTGATAGGCTCTCTGCATTCGACATGGGGTCGAGAAATTGGAGGGATCATGAGGCGTTCTCGCCTGCTTGCAGTTTTGTTCGTGTTCGCATTCGTTGTTGCGGCATGTTCGAGTACTGCGGAAACCACGACCACGGCCGCACCGGCTACGACGGCAGCGCCGACCACCACGGCCGCGCCGACCACCACGGCTGCGACAGTCGCCCAGGGTGACGTCGTCAAGGGTGGCCTGCTCTACGACAAGTGGTGGAAGGCCGCCGGTGTCGACGAGCCCAGCGGTGATCAGCCGCTCTGGGCCACCCAGACCAGCAACACCCGCTCTGGCAGCGGAACCTGGCGCTGCAAGGAGTGCCACGGTTGGGACTACCAGGGCGTCGACGGCGTCTATGGCTCCGGCTCGCACATGACGGGATTCCCGGGTGTGTTCGATGCCCAGTCCAAGTCGTATGACGACCTGAAGACGATCCTCACCACCGGCGACCACGACTTCTCGGCCATGGGCGATGCCGCCCTCGAGGACATGATCACCTTCATCCAGGAGGGTCTGGTCGACACGTCGATGTACATCAACGCCGACAAGACGCTGGTCGGTGCAGACCTCGACCATGGCGACGAGCTGTTCGACAGCGTGTGCGCGGCATGTCACGGTGCCGACGGCACCACGATCAACTTCGGTTCCGACGAGGAGCCAGAGTTCATCGGCACGGTGGCGTCGGGCAACCCGTGGGAGGCATTCCACAAAGTGCGGATCGGCCAGCCCGCTGAGCCGATGCCCTCTGCACTGAACAGCGGCTGGAGCATCCAGGACATGATCGACGTGGTCGCCTACGCCCAGACGCTCCCCTTGGAGAAGTCAGAGGGCGGGGACCTCAGTGCCATCGCGCTGGGTGGCCGCCTGTACGACAAGTGGTACGGCGAGATCGGCGTCGACGCTCCCGACGGGGACATGCCGCTGTGGGCCAACCAGTCGACCAACACCCGCTCCGGTGGAACCACATGGCGCTGCAAAGAGTGCCATGGCTGGGACTACATGGGTGTCGATGGTGTCTACGGGTCCGGCTCACACATGACCGGATTCCCCGGTGTCTGGGACGCCAAGGACTGGACCGATGAGCAGATCGTCGCTCAGCTGGAAGGCGAGAACGATCCCAACCACGACTTCTCCGCCTACCTGGGCCACGATGAACTCCATGCCCTGGCTGCGTTCATCACCGACGGCATGTTCGACAAGTCGACGCTGTTCGACGCGGACACGAAGACGCCCACCTCGGGTGACGCCGCAGAGGGTGAAGAACTGTACGGAGCTCAGTGCGCTGCCTGCCACGGAGCCGACGGCAAGCAGATCAACTTCGGCGACGACGCCGAGCCCGAGTATGTCGGAACGGTCATGGTCGACAACCCTTGGGAAGGCTCCCACAAGATCGTGTTCGGCCAGCCGGGATCTGGCATGCCGGCAGGCATCGAGTCCGGGTTGAGCATCGACGAGCTGCTCGATCTGATCACCTACATGCAGACGTTCCCCACCAGCTAGCCATCGTCCCCTTCGATGAGCAGCAGCCCCCGGTTCGCCGGGGGCTGCTGCTTTGGTAGCGTCCCGACATGACACTCGGGGCAATCCTCGCCGGCGGCACCTCGAGCCGCATGGGAACCGACAAGGCACTCGTCGAGGTCGCCGGGCGCCCGATGATCGAGTGGGTGGCATCAGCGCTCGGCCAGGTATGCGCGAAGGTGATCGTGGTGGGCCGCCGCGGGAGATTGGCAGGTCTCACCTGTGTGCCCGACGCACAAGCCCGTGTGCGGGGACCTCTGGCCGGACTGGCCACGGCGCTGGCGACCGCCGATGACGACGTGCTGCTCGTGGCCGTCGATCAGCCGTTCTTGCGGGTCGAGACACTCGGCCGGCTCTTGGATCTCGCAGCAGCCGCGGTTCCGATCGACGGCGCCCGACAGGTCACCTGTGCCCTCTACCCGGCCTCGTGGCAGGCGGAGGTGGCGCAGGAGATCGCAATCGGAGGATCGGTCCAATCGCTGCTCGATCGACTGTCCCACACACGTGTTGCATCAGCCGAGTGGCGAGGGTGGGGTGAAGACGGGCGGTCCTGGTTCAGTGTCGACACCCGGGAGGCGATTGACGAAGGCCTCGGCAGGTTTGGCCCGCCGGGAGGGTAGCCATCTGTCCAACTGGCCTCAGTCGCCTCAGCGACACACTCACCTGAGAGCCAGCAGGTGCTGGATCGGGGGGTGTCCTTGACGATCTCGAGCCACGCATCAACTTCCTCGCACCGGTGGCGGGCATGACGCCCGACCTTGTAGCTGGGCGGCCCCTCCCCCCGATGGCGCCGCCCATACAACGTCCCAGGTGGCAGCCGTAGCCACTCGGCGACCTCCTGAAGAGTGAGCAGCCGATCGGGCACAATCTCCTCCCGGCTCTGCTCTCAACCCTGCTCGCTTCGCATCTCAGCCGGGCAGCTTCGCTCAATCGCCCGATCAGCGCCACCTACCCGCCGTCAAGGCCGGTGTCACCCAAGGAGATTGGCTGATAGGGGAGACCGTCGGCCAGCCGGACCCATCCGTTCGACATCCAGTCATTGG
>CBEVHI010000047.1:0-11187 GCA_965549635.1 uncultured bacterium
AGATTGAAGAAGTCGTGCATCGTCGCACCGGCGAACGCCCTGCGGAACTCCTTCGAACGCCTCAGGAAACCGAGCGATGCGAGGGTGTTCGTGACCGTCGTTCCGATGTTGGCTCCCATCACCATCGGGACCGCCAAGGGGACGGCGAGCACTCCGGAGCCGACGAGACCAACGATCGTCGAGGTCGTGACGGAAGAGGATTGGACGAGCACGGTGGCGAGAATCCCGACGAACAGGCCGGCGATCGGGTGCGAGACCTCCTGGAAGAGGCGGTCGGTGAAGTCGGCGCCAAACGCCTTGATGCCGGATTCGAGCGCCTTGACACCCACGAGGAAGACGTACAAGAGGAAGATGACGAGGAACGCCTGGGTCCAGACTTCGACTCGCCGGCGGGTCTCTTCGCTCATGTCGCCGACAACCTAGCGCCGAGGATCCCGCCAGGCCGACGTGTCGTCAGAACCCAAGTACGAGGTACCAGGTACGAGTTACCAGGTACGAGGTACCAAGTACGGCCGGCAGAGCCGGCCTAGTAGTGCTGGACCGCCTCGAGGAACTTGCGGGTGCGTTCCTCCTGGGGGTTCATGAGCAGCTCCTCGGGAGTGTTCTCCTCCACGATGACGCCGCCGTCGATGAAGCTGACGCGATCCCCGACCTGCCGGGCGAATCCCATCTCGTGCGTGACCACCATCATCGTCATGCCCTCTTCGGCAAGGTTGCGCATGACGTCGAGTACCTCTCCGACGAGCTCGGGGTCGAGAGCGGATGTCGGCTCGTCGAACAGCATCATGTCCGGGTTCATACACAGGGATCGGGCGATCGCGACCCGCTGCTGCTGGCCACCGGAGAGTCGGGCGGGGAACTGGTCGGCCTTCTCGCTCAGTCCGACCCGCTCGAGCATCTTGCGGGCGATGTCCTCGGATTCATCACTGCTGCGTTTGAGTACCTTCTCCTGGGCGATCGTCAGGTTGTTCAACACGGAGATGTGGGGGAAGAGGTTGAAGCGTTGAAACACCATGCCGATCTTGGTGCGGAGCGCGTCCACATCGGCGTCCGGGTCGGTCATGTCCTCACCTTCGATGAAGATCTTGCCGGAGGTTGGTTCTTCGAGGCGGTTGACACATCTCAGAAGCGTCGACTTCCCGGATCCTGATGGTCCGATGACGCAGACGACCTCCTGGGCGTTGACCTGAAAGTTGACGCCCTTGAGCACCTCGAGCGGACCGAAGTACTTGTGGAGTTCTTCGACTCTGATCGGCGGGACGGTGGGGTCAACGGGCACGGGCAGCTCGCTTCTCGAGTTGTGCGACGGCGCGGGTCATCGGCAGTGTGATGATCAGATAGACCAGGGCGATAACGAGCAGCGGAGTCCCGTTGAACTTCTGGTTCATCAGGTCGCGCCCGAACTTCGTGAGCTCCTTGCTGACTGGTGTGGTACCGAGGACAAAGAAGAGGGATGTGTCCTTGATGAGGAGCACGAGCTCGTTCGTCAGTGGCGGGATGATGATGCGGAACGCCTGCGGGAGCACGATGTATCGCAGCGCGGTGCCGTGGCTCATCCCCAGCGATCGTGCTGCCTCCATCTGGCCGCGGGGCACGGCCTCGATGCCGGCCCTGATCGTCTCGGCCATGTAGGCGCCGGCGACGATGCCGAGGCCCAGAGTGCCCTTCCCGAGCGTACCTCCGGGGATGTTGACGCCGGGGAACGCGATCGGGATCGCGAACGCGACGAAGATGATGGTGACCAGCGCCGGCAATCCCCGGAACAGCTCGATGTAGGTCGTAGCCAGCCACCGGTACGGCTTCACTTCCGACCGTTTCATGAGGGCGAGGAACAAGGCGAGGAAGAGGCCGAAGACGAACGCGGCGAATGTATAGACGATGGTGTTCTTGGCCGCAATCGTGAACACGTCGGGGAGCATGTCGGCCGCGACGTCGAGGTTGAAGAACGACCTCTGGAGCTTGCTCCAGTCTGCGAGGAAGGCAACCACCAGGACGATGGCGGCCAGCACAACGTACATCGTCCAGCGTGTGAGCTTCTCCCGAGTACGGCGCTTCATCTGCCTGCCAAGCTATGCATCGACAGGGGGGACCCTAGCGGGTCCCCCCTGAGGATGTATCGGATTCAGCGGTTTAGCTGAACCACTTGTTGAAGATCTCGTCGTACTTGCCGTTGTCCCGGACAGTCTTGAGGGCTTCGTTTATCTTCTCCAGGAGCGCTTCCTTGCCGGTCTCCTGTGTGGCTAGCCCGTAGTTCTCGTCGGTGTCATAGGTCTCCACGACCTCGAGGGTCGAGTCCTGCTTGGCGCGATCGACGTTCACGGGGAGGTCCTGGAGGGCGCCTTCCACGTCTCCTGCCTCCATGGCAACGAAGATCTCGCCACCGGTCTCGAAGCTCACGAGTTCGGCAGTTGCGGGAGCGTTCTCCTGCGCGTATGCCTCACCGGTCGTGCCCGACTGGACGCCAAGTCGCTTGCCGGCGAATTCGTCGAGGGTCATGATCCCCGAGTCTTTCTTGACGAGTAGTGACTGGGCGGCGTTGTAGTAGGGATCCGAGAAGTCGATATTCGCTTCACGTTCCTCAGTGATCGTGATTGCCGAAGCAGCCATGTCGCACTGATTGCCGGCCATGGCGGTTCCACTCGTGATCGAGTCGAACCCGGTCGCAACGACGTTCAACTCGAGGCCGAGTTCGTCGGCGATTGCCTGCATCAGGTCGACATCGAAGCCCGTGTAGACGCCGTTCTCCTCGAACTCGAACGGCTGATACGGGATGTCTGAGCAGACGGTGAGTGTGCCGGGCTCGACCAGATTGAGGTCGTTGGCGCCGCCGTCTCCTCCACACGCTGTCGCCACGAGCGCGAGAACGAGTACGAGTAGGAGACCGATTCTCATACGTCTCATTGGGTGTTCCTCCTCCTGAGCGTGTTCCACGCCCTTGGGACGATGTTACGCATCCTCGGCGGCGCTTGCACATGGCGGCATCGCCGTTGTCGACCTTTCGCAGTAATGTGGAGGGGCGCCACCGCGGGCGACGACGTGGCGCGATACCCCACCAAGGATGTCGATGCGTCACGATTTGCTGGAACAGATCCATGATCCGTCCGATCTCCGGCGGCTCGACTCGACGCAACTCGAGGAACTGTGTGCCGAGATCCGGACCTTCCTCGTCGACGAGATCTCCAACACCGGCGGGCACCTCTCGCCGAACTTGGGCATCGTCGAACTGACGCTGGCCCTGCACCGCAGTTTCGACAGCCCAAAGGACCGCATCATTTTCGATGTCGGACACCAGGCCTACGTCCACAAACTGATCACCGGTCGTCAGGACTTTTCGTCTCTGCGGACGTTTGGCGGGCTGTCCGGATACCCGAATCGCGAAGAGAGCGAGCACGACTGGGTGGAGAACAGTCACGCATCGACGGCGCTGAGCTACGCGCTGGGCGGCGCCATCGCCAACGCGAAACGCGGTGACGACCATTTCACCGTCGCCGTCATCGGTGACGGTGCCCTGACCGGCGGCATGGCATATGAGGCGCTGAATCACATTGCCGTGCTGCGGCCACCCCGGCTGGTCATCGTCCTCAACGACAACGGACGCTCGTACGCTCCCACCATCGGTGGGATCGCTGCACTCGCCCACCTGCGGTTCGATCCTCGCTACGAGTGGGCCAAGCGGACCATCGGCAAGATCCTGCGGGGGATTCCAGCGGTTGGGGAGACGGCGGACGAGCTCGCTCGCAGGCTCAAGGAGGGCTTCAAACAGCTTGTCGAACCGGGGACCGTGTTCGACGCCATGGGCCTCAAGTACTCGGGCACCATCGATGGGCACGACATGGCCGCGGTCGAAGAGGCGCTCGCCAACGCGAAAACGTTCGACGAGCCTGCCGTGGTGCACGTCGTAACCGAGAAGGGGAGAGGGTATGAGCCGGCACTCCGCGACGAGATCGACAAGCTGCACGGCGTCGGCTCTTTCGACATCTCGACGGGGCTGCCCAAGAACTCCGAACTGAAACTGACCGACGTTGCCGGGCGAGCACTGGCACATGCCGCCAGAAGGCGAGAGGACCTTGTCGCGATCTCGGCGGCGATGGTCTCGAGTACCGGCCTGGCGGAGATGGCAGAGGAGTTTCCCGATCGGGTCATCGACACCGGGATCGCCGAGCAGCATGCCGTGACCCTGGCCGCCGGATTGGCCATGGCTGGGCTCCGGCCGGTCGTCGCGATCTACTCGAGCTTCCTACAACGCGCCTTCGATCAGATCACGATGGATGTAGCTCTGCACCACCTCCCGGTCGTGTTCCTCATCGACCGTGCCGGGGTGACCGGTCCCGACGGCGCCTCCCATCATGGAGCGTTCGACCTTTCCTATCTGAGGATGATCCCCAACATGGTGATCGGTGCGCCCGCGGACGCAGTGGAGCTGTGCGCGATGCTGGAGACGGCCCTCGACTCCCAGGGGCCGATGGCGATTCGATTCCCCAAAGGCGCCGCCGGTGCACTGCCGGGACTTCCGGTTGCATCGCTGGAGGCTGGAGTCTGGGAAGAACTCCGACCAGGCGATGACGTGATGGTCTTCGCTGTCGGCCGTATGGTCGAGCCCGCCACAAAGGCCGCGGCCATGCTGGAGCAGCAGGGGATCTCGGTCGGTGTCGTGAACGCGCGGTGGATCAAACCGATGGACCCGAGGCTCACAGATTGGGCGCAATCAGCCACCCATGTCGTCACGATCGAAGACAACGTGCTGTCCGGTGGTTTCGGTGAAGGGGTGATGGAGGCGCTCAGCGAAGCCGGCCTTGCCGGCAACGTCCACCTGATCGGACTCCCTGATCGTTTCTTGCCATTTGGGGCCGCGGGGAGAGTGCTCGAGTCGGTCGAGATGGACGCCGAGTCACTTGCTCGAAGGATCGCCGGATTCATCGATTGAGGCGGCCAGGCCACGAAGCGGCGCTTCTCGGTCGACCCAAAGATACCCACCGAACTAGTTGAATTCATCGACGCGCCCCCACTATGTTGTCCTGGCGGGCTTCTGCTCGCTGGTCTAATGGAGAGCTGGAGGTCCAATGACGAAGAAGATCATCCTATTGGTAGTTGTCCTCGCAATGGTCGCTGCCGCGTGCGCGAGCAGCGGCGAAGGCACGACGACAACCGCCGGTACAGATACGCCGACGACCACTGCGGCGCCCACACAGACGCCGACCGCGGGAAGCCTGCTCGACACGGTGACCCAACGCGGCGTTCTCAAGTGTGGCGTGAACGAGACATTGCCCGGTTTCGGGTCCAAGGACTCGTCCGGTCAATTCGTCGGCTTTGACACCGACCTTTGCCGCGCGATCGCAGCTGCCGTACTGGGTGACTCGACCAAGGTCGAGTTCACAGCTCTGACCGCTGCCCAGCGCTTCGAAGCCGTGAGCAGCGGGTCCATCGATGTGCTGAGCCGGAACACGACGTGGACGCAGAGCCGTGATGGCGAGCTGGGTCTCACGTTTGCACCGACCACGTACTACGACGGCCAGCAGGTCATGGCTCGCGCTGCAGACGGCTTTGATGCCGACTCGACGCTGGCCGATCTCGAAGGTGCGATTGTTTGCACGAACGCCGGTACGACGACTGAGAAGAACATTCAGGAGGCACTGGACTCCATCGGTGTGACCTTCACGCTGACGACGTTTGAAGACTTCAACCTCGTGTTGCAGAACTTCAAAGACGGCGCGTGTGACGCGGTGACGACCGACGGTTCCGGTCTTGTCTCCCGCAAGTCGACCGATGAGCCGGCACCTGGAGACTGGGTCATCTTCCCGTCGGTTCCGCTGTCCAAGGAGCCCCTCGGTCCCGCGACCAAGCAGGGCGATGCCCTCTGGAGCGACGCGGTGCGGTGGACCGTCTACGCGATGTTGATTGCGGAGGAGAACGGCGTTACCAGCGCCAACGTTGACGAGATGAAGTCGAATCCGCCCACAGGCGAGATCGGCCGTCTCCTCGGTGGCGAGGGAGAGAAGCAGACCGCAATGGGCCTGCCCGCCGATGCGTTCTACAACGTGATCAAGCAAGTCGGCAACTACGGCGAGGTGTACGACGCACACTTGACGCCGCTCGGTCTGAAGCGGGGCCTCAACGCCCTGTGGATCGACGGTGGTCTCCTGTACGCACCCCCCGCCCGGTAACGAGAAACCTTCGGGGGGACGCATTGCGTCCCCCCGAACAACGAGAGGAGGGGCGTGACCCAGGAGGCAGCCAAGGCGCATGCCCGGCCACCGTTGTGGCGCAATGCAGCGTTTCTGAAGTGGGCCGGACAGATCGGCGTGCTGGCAGCCTTGTTCATCGCGGCGATCGCCGCCGTGACCGTCGCCTCCAACAACCTCAAAGCTCAGGGACTGCCCTTCTCGTGGCAGTTCCTGAAAGACGTTCCCGGCATCCGGCTGGCCGAAGGGTTCCAGACGGTGCCGGAGACGGGACTCCAAGCCCTGCTGGTCGGCATCGTCAACATGCTGAGGGTGACCGTCACATCGATCCTTGCGGCGACTTTCCTGGGCGTCATCGTCGGCATTGCTCGTCTCTCGTCCAACTGGATCGTCTCCAAAGTCGCGGTCGTCTACATCGAGTTGATGCGGAACGTGCCGCTCCTCGTCCAGATCGTGTTCTGGTTCTCGATCGCCGGCGGCCTCCCCTCCCTCAAGGCGACCGACAACGGTCCGATCGACGGCTGGTTCTACATCACCAACAAGGGGGTCTCGATCCCCTGGTTCTTCCCGAGAGAGGTGTTCTGGCAGTGGCTGGCGTTCGTGATTGTGGGCCTGATCGCTGCCCGCTACGTGTTCCGGTGGAGGGTTCGAGTCCTCGAGGAGACGGGCAAAGATAGCCATGAGTTCCTCTACTCGATCGGGACGTTCCTCGCGTTTGCTGTGATTGGATGGTGGGCGCACCCCATCATCGGTTTCTTGGGCTGGATCTTTGGAGCAATCGCCTGGGTGTTCGGTTCGACACCGCTCCTTGTCGGACAACTCATCCTGGCCGGTGCCGCCCTGGTGCTGGGATTCCTTTGGATCAAGCGGTTTCTCGACTCGCGCCGCACGCCGGCCGGGCTGGCCAAGCTCACCGACGACGACTACTTCCGCCTGATCTTTGCCGGCTTCCTCGGGGTGCTGGCAGCCGTTGTGTTCATCGTTGTGCCTGGGATCACCAATGGACTCCTGGAAGGACTCCAGAAGTTCTTCGCCTTCGCAGACACCAAGTACGACTGGCTTCGCACCGGTCAGATCGTCGAGTTCGGTCGCCCGGGTGTCGTGGTTCCCGGACGGTTCCCGCAGCTCGCTCCGACCGGCATGACCATGACCCAGTTCTTCTTCGCCGTGTGGATCGGCATCACCCTGTACTCCGCCGCGTTCATCGCCGAAGTTGTGCGAGGGGGGATTCTTGCCGTTCCGAAGGGACAGACGGAGGCAGGTCTCGCCGTCGGCCTGCGAAGAGGCCAACTCCTGCGCATGATCGTCCTGCCCCAGGCCTTCCGGGTGATCCTCCCGCCGATGGGCAACCAGTACCTCAACATCGCCAAGAACACGTCGCTCGGCATCGCCGTCGGGTATGCCGAGGTGGTCCAGGTCGGTCAGACTCTGTTCAACCAGACCGGCGCCACCGTGCAGATCATCCTCTTCTGGATGGGCTTCTATCTGCTGGTCAGCCTCACCCTGAGTGCCGTCGTGAACTGGTACAACCGTCGAGTCCAGTTGGTGGAGCGATGACGATGCAGGGACCCCCACCCCCGCAAGAGGTCAGCGCCCTCCAGCACTGGACGCGATGGGCGAAAGAGAACCTCTTCTCATCGGTCTTCAACTCGATCCTGAGCGTCGTGTCGATTGTCGTGGCTGCACTCGTCATCAGAGGGCTGTTCTCCTTCATCTTCGCTCCCGAACGCAAGTGGTACGTCATCCCACCGAACATGAAGCTGTACTGGACGGACGTCTATCCGCCGGAAGTGATGGGCCGGATGTGGGTGACGCTTGGGTTGGTGATGGCACTCACCGGCCTCAGCCTTGCCATTTGGCGAGTCGGTGGGCGTCTCACGCCGGTTCGCCTGGCCGGGATCTCGACCGGAGTCGGTCTGAGCCTCCTGGTCCTCGCCGCGCTCGTGTCGATTCCTGCCGTCGTCCGGATCTGGATGGCGGTGATCGGTGTGGTCTTCTACGGCGCCGCCCGCCTGACAAAGCTGTTGTGGGCCGGCAACGAAGAAGCAGAGATCCTGTCGATGATGGGCCTGCTGTCCGGGGTGCTCATTGCCATCCTGGCGGTGGTCTGGATTCTGCGCGTCGAGACGGGGACGAAGGTGTCGGTGACCATACAGATTGCGATTCTCGTCGTCGCCTACCTTGTTGGGCTGGCGCTTCGGGACCGGATTCCCGGAGCGATCAGCCGGGGATCGCTGGTGGCGTTCTGGATGCTCTCGCTGCCGCTGGTCTATCTCGTGATTCAGCGCGATCCGGACCTCAGCGCTGTTCCGGTGACCAATATGGTGATTCCATTCGCTGCGGGATTCGCCGTCGTTGGGGCTGCCTACATGTGGTGGGCGGGGTCGCCGAACCCGGGGGAGGCGGCCAAGGCCGTTGCTGCCCTGCTGGTCGTTGCGGCGATCGCCTCATGGTTCACATCGATCGCGGTACTGCCCAGGTTCCTCCTGCTGGCCCTGGCGATGTTCGGCCTGGCGGCGTCGACATTCGGCGGTACTCAGCGGGGCCGCAATGGCCTGGTTGCCGCGTGGATCGCCGCCGACCTCCTCATCGCCTACTTCATGACGATGGCGATGGCGTCGACCGGCATTCCGGTGCTCGGCGACTTCATCGGCGGTCTCAACCTCACGTTCCTGCTGTCCATCGCCGGTATCGGCCTGGCGTTCCCACTCGGGATCATGCTTGCCCTGGGACGGACGTCGACTATGCCCATTTTCCGGCTGCTCTCAACCGGGTACATCGAGGTCGTCCGCGGGGTGCCGCTGATCACCGTGTTGTTCTTCGGCAACTTGGTGATCAACCGCTTCCTGCCGGCTGACGTGCGTCTGGACGACATCGTCAAGGCCATCATCGCCGTTGCGCTCTTTGCAGCGGCATACCTGGCCGAGAACGTGCGCGGTGGCCTCCAGTCCATCCCGAAGGGGCAGCGCGAGGCGGCGCAGGCGGTAGGCCTCTCGACGGTGCAGATGACGGTTCTGATCACACTGCCGCAGGCGTTGCGTGCCGTGATCCCTGCGATCGTCGGTCAGGTCATCACCCTGTTCAAGGACACGTCGCTCGTGGCGATCATCGGTCTGGCCGACTTCCTGCGTATCGCCAGAGACGTCGTGCCGAATCAGCCCGACTCGCTGGGAAGCCTGCAGGAGAGCTTGCTGTTCGCGGTGGTGATCTACTGGATCTTCTCGTTCGGCACGAGTCGCGCAAGCATGCGTTTGGAAAAGAAGTTGGGAGTTGGTGAACGGTGAGCGGAGGCCGCACATGAGTCAGCGCGACATGATCGTCGTTGAAGACGTCAACAAGTGGTTCGGCGACTTCCACGTGCTGCGTGGGATCACGACCACCATCAAGGAGCAGGAAGTGGTCGTGGTGATCGGGCCTTCCGGTTCGGGTAAGTCCACGTTCATTCGTTGCATCAACCACTTGGAGCAGCACCAGGCCGGCAAGATCGTTGTCGACGGTGTGGAGCTCACCAACGACCTGCGCAACATCGAGAAGATCCGTTCGGAAGTCGGCATGGTCTTCCAGCAGTTCAACCTGTTCCCGCACCTCACCGTGCTCGGCAATCTGACGCTCGCCCAGATCTGGGTACGCAAGCGCACGAAGACGGAGGCGGAGGAGACGGCCATGCGTCTGCTCGAGCGTGTCGGTATCCCGGAGCAGGCTGAGAAGTATCCAGGCCAGCTGTCCGGTGGCCAGCAGCAGAGGGTGGCGATAGCCCGTGCCCTTGCCATGGAGCCGAAGATCATGCTGTTCGACGAGCCGACCTCGGCGCTCGACCCTGAGATGATCAAGGAAGTGCTGGATGTGATGAAGGAGCTCGCACGCTCCGGCATGACCATGATCGTGGTCACCCACGAGATGGGATTCGCCAAAGAGGTGGCGGACCGGGTGATGTTCTTCGACTACGGCCAGATCGTCGAAGAAGGTACGCCGGAGCACTTCTTCACGGCGCCGGAGCACGACCGCACCAAACTCTTCCTGAGCCAGATCCTGTAGGGCGGGAAGAGGTACTTCGTACTCCGTACTTCGTATTCTGAAGTAGGTACTTGGTACTTCGTATTTGGATGCTGTTCACCGGTGTGTGGTTAGGCTCCGTTCCAGACCGTTGAGCTTCGCTTTGATTGCCTCCAGGGCTGCCCTCAGGTGCTCGTACGGTTCATGCTCCAGATACAAGAGATCGAATCCAATCAGTAGTTGAGTGTCCAACTCGCATGCTGATCCAAGTGCGATCCGAACGAAGCGGGCGAAGTCCTTGTCTCCGCCCCGTCCTGACCCTTCTGCGATGTTGGAGGGTATCGACACTGCTGCGCGCCGCATCTGCTGGGTGAGCCCGAACTGCTCTTGACTGGGGAATGAACGGGTCGCCAAGTAGATGTCACGGACGAGTCGTCGACTCAGTATCCAGACGTCGAGCCTGTGGTAGTCGTGCACGAGATGACAGTTACCACACCGCGTCGGCTCCTGGTACCCCTACGAAGTACGAAATACCAGATACGAAGTACTCGGCGGAGCTGTTATCCCTCTCTTAAGCCTCCCGAGAAGCTTCGAAAAGGCGCCATGAGTGATCCTGGTTTCGACTCAGAAGGAGGACTCTGTGAAGAAACTCTTGGCTGCGGCCACGCTCATCGTGGCTGCTATTGGCGTGCTGCTTGTTGCCGGCAATGACCGTGCTCAGGCAACGAACTCGATTCTGAGTTCGTTCGTGAGCACCTACAACCCGCCGTCGAGGTTGGGTACGTGCACGACCTGTCACACCGGGACGCCATGGAAGAGCACACTCAATGCCTACGGCCGAGCGCTCATGAACAACGGCGTGAACTTCAAGGCCCTCGAGGGGATCGATTCTGATGGTGACAGGGTGTTGAACCTGGCCGAGATCAAGGCGGGGACGTTCCCCGGAGACGCTGGGAGCAAGCCGACACCGACGACCACCTCGACGACCACGACCACAAAGCCGGCACCCGCATCC
>CBEVHI010000048.1:0-11064 GCA_965549635.1 uncultured bacterium
CGCGCCCGCGTCGATGGCAGCGTCGAGACTCGGAGAAGTCTCCCATCCGCGATCGAAGAAGACGGCCTCGACGTAGGGACGGTAGGAGGCGAGCAACCGATCGGCGAGTGCAGATGCTTCGGGGGTCACCCTTGGAACACCTGAACGACCATCAGCCCGTGCGGTCCGTCGACGACCCCGATGCCAATCCGGGTGAACCCGGCACGGAGGATGTTCTCGCGATGGCCGGGACTGGCCATCAGCCCGTCGTGGACACTTCGCGGTGTCGCCGCCAGAGCCAGGTTCTCCCCGACGATGCGATAGGGGATGCCGGCGGCCTTGACACGGTCGACGACGTTGCCGCTCTCTGGAGAGTCGTGGCTGAAGAAGCCGCCGAGGTACATCTCCTCCGCATATGCCATGGCGACTTCGGCCAGCGCCGATGACCATGCGAGTGGCTCGAGTCCCTCCTCGACGCGGGCTCGATTCAACAAGTCGAAGATCTCGGTGGCCGACTTCTCGTCGGGCTCGAGCTCCCCCGGCTCGGCCGCAGGGATCTCCAGCGTCTCGCCTTCCTCGAGGATGACCTCCTTGCCTCCGACGAGGTCCTTCAAGTTGAGCAAAGCCTCGAGAACTCGGTCGCCGGCGACCGCCTGGAACACCGTTTGGGCTGGTTCCTCGGGGTCCGTCAGGTACGTAGCCACCTTGGAGTTGTCGACCTGGTCACCGATCGACGAGGGAAGGGGGAGAACGGTGAGGAGTGACAACACGAGGACGGCCAAGAACAGAGCCCAGGTGAGTGCGAGCAGCGCACCGAGCGCTCGATTGGAGAGAGCAAGGCCGGGCAACGTAAAGACTCTTTGCAGGAAGTGAGCGACAACGCTGGCGAGAATCCCGACGACGAGGAAGATCGCGGCGCCGCCGATCAAGCGAGAGATCTCATCGGAGGTTCCGGCCCATTGCTGGACCAGTCCGCCCGCCGTTGCGCTCAACCGAAACGCAAGGGCGAGACCGACGATCAGACCGATCAGGTCCATCAATTCTCGGGCGAAACCTCGCAGCCATCCTCGAACGAAGAGGCCGGCGAAGTAGAGCCCGAGGAGAAAGTCGATCATTCGGCTGTCCTCATCACTGCTCGAGCTCGATACGCATTCGCTTGTTGCCTCTGCCTTTCGATTGGGTCTTGACGACCCTGACGGTCCCGACTTCGGAGGTCGACCGGACGTGGGTCCCGCCATCCGCCTGCTTGTCGAGCCCCACGATCTCGATCACCCTGATCGGGTCGATCGAAGCCGGCAGCAGGTTGATCTTGGTGCGAATCAGATCCGGGTCGGCGAGCGCTTCTTCCCGCGGGAGGAACAGGACGCGGGTTGGGTGGCCCGCAGCAAGCTCCTCATTGAGCCGTTCCTCGACCTGACGTCCGAACTCAACGGAGATGGAATCCAACTCGAAGTCCATCCGAGCCGCACCCGGTTCCATGTTGCCCCCGGTGACCTTGGCTCCAAAGTCCCGCCAGATGATCGCAGAGAGAGCATGCAGCGCCGTGTGCGTGCGCATCAGGAGATACCGTCGATCCCAGTCGATTTCGGCGGTGACGGTCGTGCCGACTTCGGGAGCGCCCTCTCCGACAATGTGGATCGGCAGCCCCGCCCGGCGGACCGTGTCGGTGACCTCGGCGCTGCCCACTTCCCAGCGCAGCACGCCGGTGTCTCCAGGTTGGCCGCCACCTCGCGGATAGAAGACGGTCTGGTCCAGCACGACCCCTTCGTCGCCGGCATCAATGACCCGGGCTTCGGTCTCGCGAGCGTACGCGTCCACGGGGGCGATCTCTCTGACCACCATCTCTCCTTCCGCCATGCAGAAGCGTACAAGGCAACTGAGACATCCTCGCATCGCGGTTTTCCCGACACGAGCGCCCGGATGTGCCTACACTCTTCGACCAATCTGACTTGGTCAGGTTGAAGTAACGCGCTGTCGTGTCAACGACAGCCAAGGGAGGAAGAAACCAATGAAGAGAACACGTCTCGGAAACCTGGTTCTTGTTGTCGTCGCGTTCGCCATGATCGCTGCGGCCTGCTCGGGTGGTGGCGCAGCCGCTCCCGACGAGTGCACCAGCGATCCGTTTGGCTGCGTGACCGTCGATGAGGGAGCACCGATCACCGTCGGAACGCTGCTCGTCATCTCCGGTCCGAACGCCGCGCTCGGTCAGGACAGCCAGAACGGTGTCGTTCTGGCAGCGGACTATCTCGATGGCACATTCGATGGCACTTTCGGCCAGATCAAAGGCCACGACATCGCCTTCGTTCACCAGGACGACGGCTGCTCGGCCGAGGGCGGCCAGGCAGGTGGTCAGGCGTTGGCTTCCAACCCTGACATCGCCGGTGTGATCGGCACGAGCTGCTCGAGCGCCGCACAGGGTGTCGCCGACACGATCCTTTCCGACAAGGGCGTCGCGTTGATCTCGCCGTCCAACACCGGACCTGGATTGACCGATCCGGCTCAGCACCAGCCGTTCTACCTGCGTACTGCCCACAACGACAAGCTGCAGGGTGCCGCAGTGGCGCACTTCGCCTACAACGAGCTCGGTGCTCGTAGCGCGGCGACGATCCACGACGGCAGCCCATACGCCGACGGCCTCCAGCAGGTCTTCGCGGACACGTTCACAGCCATGGGTGGCACGATCACCCTTCAGGAAGCCATCCAGGTTGGTGAGACCGACTTCACGTCGGTGCTGACTTCTGCCGGAACCGGCAGCCCGGACGTGCTCTACTACCCGATCTTCGCAGCCGAGGGTGGTCTGATCACCCAGCAGGCGAAGCAGACCCCTGGTCTGGAGAACACGACGTTGATCGGTTCAGACGGCATGACGTCCAGTGACTTCCTGAACGCCGCCGGCGATGCCGCCAACGGCATGTTCCTGTCGGGTCCGGACCTGACAGCGTTCGGTGGAGACATGAGCTTCTACCAGAACGACTTCCTGACGGCCTATCAGGAGCAGTTCGGTGGCGAGCCTGCCGCGGTCTTCCACGCTCACTCGTACGATGCGGCCAACATGCTGTTCGCCGCCATCGACAAAGTGGCGATCGATCAGGACGGAACGCTCTACATCCCGAGAACGGCTCTGAAAGATGCGCTGTTCGCGACCAGCAACTTCCCGGGCATCACAGGTAACTTGACCTGTAATGCCGATGGGGACTGCCAGTCCACCGCCACGATCGCGGTGGTGACGGTCGAGAGCAACCAGATGACCGATCCCGTCTACAGCGAGAAGGCCTCTTTGGAAGGCTGACCGATTCGTGTGGGAGGGGGTTCGCCCCCTCCCACACCTACCTAGGACTCAACCATGGCTGCATCCGGCAAGACCACCTCTGCGCCACGAAGGCTTCCCTTCGAACGGTTGCCGATACGCCGGATCATCCTCGTCGCACTCAGCCTGGCGATCATCTACGGAGTGGTCGCTGGAACATCGGCAACACTCCAAACAGGCACGTTCGACGCCGGGGACTGGCGCACGCTCGTCATCAACGGCCTGGCGCGCGGCAGCATCTACGCGCTGATCGCCATCGGCTACACACTGGTCTACGGAGTGCTGTTCATGATCAACTTCGCCCACGGCGAAGTGTTCACCTCCGGCACGTATACGGCGTTCTTCGTTGCGGTCGGGCTCGCCAACAGCGGTTTCCTCAACACCCACCCTGTGCTGTCCCTCGGCTTGCTCCTGCTCGTGTCGATGACCGTTTCGATGGTCGTCGCCATAGTGCTGGAACGGATCGCCTACCGGCCGCTGCGAGGCGCGCCTCGTCTCGTGCCGCTCATCACCGCGATCGGCGCCTCCCTCTTCCTGCAATACACCATGCGAGGGTTCTTCGGAGCCAACGTGCGTTCGTATCCGGAGCTCGACGCTCTGCAAGGACGCTGGAACATCTTCGGCATGGAGGTGCTCAAAGAGCAAGCGATCGTCATCGTCGCAGCGGTGATCCTGTGGGTCATCCTCTTCTTCGTCGTCGCCAAAACCCGGACCGGCCGATCGATGCGAGCCGTCGGTGAGGACCGTGAGATCGCCGCACTGATGGGAATCGACGTCGACCGAACGATCGTCGCTACGTTCGCGATCGGAGGTGCCCTGGCCGGGGCGGCCGGCATCCTCTACGTGCTGGTTTTCAACCAGGTCATCTTCATCATGGGCTTCATCCCCGGTCTGAAAGCCTTCACCGCGGCGGTGCTCGGCGGCATCGGAAGCATCAGCGGCGCGGCCGCAGGTGGTCTCGTGCTCGGCATCCTCGAGGCGATCGGACCGAATCTGTTCCTCACCGGTGCCAACGTCCCCTCCCCGAACCAGCTGCAGCCGGTCGTTGCTTTCGGAATCCTCGTCCTCGTGCTCATCTTCCTGCCAGGCGGCTTCTTTGGGGCCGCCGGAGACGAAAGGGCATGACATGATTCTTCGCAAGAAGCTGAAGACAGGGCTGATCGGCGGAGGGATCATCCTTTACTTCGCGCTGATCGGCATGCTCGAAGCCTTCGAAGACCGTTTCGTGATCACCGGCGTGGTCGGGCTCGGCACAACCCTCGTCCTGCTCACCTTCGTCGGGACCGGCTACCTGGCCTCCAAAGACGACGAGTTCCCCAAGATCCAGGCCGGAGCCGTCGCCGGTGCCGTCGCCGGCGTGTTCATGACCGTTGTCATCTTGATCTTCGAGGGGATGCTGGCCGCGGAGATCCCCGTGCGCAACATGTTCGTGGCGGTCACCAGGGAGCTGCTGGATCTGCTCGAGTTCGGGAGAGGGCTGATCGTTGGACCGATCATTCTCATCGTCGTCGGGGCCGTCGTAGGAGCAGCCGCTGCGGCGCTGCGCACGCTGAATACCGAGATCAAAGGCTCCATCACCTACGGACTGTCGATGGCACTCGGCATCAGCCTGGCCGAGCCGCTTCTCAGGGGCGTGATCGAAGGTCTCTCCATTCCTTCCGGCTGGCTCTACAGCAAGGGCGGAATGACGATCGTCGGAGCGATCATCGTGATCGGGGTTGCCGGCTACGGACGCTGGCAGTGGCTGCATCGCAAAGATGAGATCGCCGAGTCGCGAGAGCGCATGCCGGAGGGCCGGAAACGATTGTATGGCCGGATCGGACTCCTTGCCCTCGTCGCCGTCCTGGCGGTGTTGCCCTGGATCGTCGGGCCGTTCATCAGCGATGTGCTTGGAACGGTCGGTCTGTACGTCCTCCTCGGCCTCGGGCTGAACATCGTCGTGGGCTATGCCGGCCTGCTCGACCTGGGCTATGTCGCCTTCTTCGCCGTGGGGGCATACGCGACCGGCGTATTGACCTCAACCGCCTCCTATCTCGTCACGACCGAAGGTGGAGGGTTCGCAGCCCACGGCTTCATGAACTTCTGGGTGGCACTCCCGATCGTGGTCATCATCGCCGTAATCATCGGCGTGCTGATCGGTGCCCCTGTCCTGCGGCTACGCGGCGACTACTTGGCCATCGTCACGCTCGGCTTTGGCGAAATCATCCGAACCCTCGTCCTCTCCGACTGGTTGGCTCCGTACCTGGGAGGTGCGCAGGGGCTCCTTCGGGTCCCGGCGGCACCCCCTGCATCGTGGGATCTCCGGAACCCGCAGAACCTCTACTACCTGATCATGGTGTTCGGTCTCATCGGCGCCTACGTCGCCTACCGACTGCGAGACTCCCGCGTCGGACGTGCGTGGGCGGCCATGCGCGAAGACGAGTCCGTCGCAGAGGCGATGGGCGTGTCCGTCATCGGCTACAAGCTGCTCGCATTCGCCATGGGAGCCGGCGTAGGAAGCCTCGGAGGCATCTTCTTTGCCGCCAAGCTCGGGTCGATTTTCCCGAACAGCTTCACCCTCCTCGTGTCCATCAATGTGCTTTCGGTCATCATCCTCGGCGGAATCGGCAGCATTCCCGGGGTCGTCGTCGGAGCCTTCGTACTCGTCGGACTCCCCGAGTTCCTGCGAGAGTTCGGCGAGTTTCGGTTGCTCATCTACGGCGCCATCCTCGTCGGCATCATGATTCTGCGACCTGAAGGGCTCATCCCCAACAAGAGAAGGGAGAGAGAGCTCCATGTTGAAAAGGGGTCGCTCCCCGTCGGGGAGGCAGTCGAAGGGGGTGCAGCCTCATGAGCCATCTCCTCGAACTCGAGGGCGTCTCCAAACGTTTCGGTGGGGTTCGCGCCGTCGACGACGTCGACCTGCACGCCGACCTGGGTGAGATCCTCGGTGTGATCGGGCCGAACGGGGCCGGCAAGACGACTCTGTTCAACATCGTGACCGGTTTCTACCGGCCCGATGGCGGCAAGATCCGCTTCGATGGACACAACTTGGTCGGATTCAAGCCAAACCAGGTAGCCCGCATCGGGATCTCCCGCACGTTCCAGGCGGTGCGCCTGTTTGCCAACATGACCGTGATCGAAAACGCCATGGTCGGGCAGCACACTCGTACGAAGGCTGGAGTCTTCGGAGCCATCCTCAACACCAAGAGGACGGTTCGAGAAGAGCAGCGCATTGCCGAGAACGCCCAGAAAGCCCTCGCGTTCTTTGGGGACCGTCTCACGCCGCGACTCAACGCTCTTGCGTCGGAACTCGCCTACGCGGACCGGAGGCGTCTCGAGATCGCTCGAGCTATGGCGACCGAGCCCAAGATGCTCCTCCTCGACGAGCCGGCCGCCGGCATGAACCCGGCCGAGAAGGACGGTCTGATCGAGCTCATCGGCCGTCTGCGCGACGAGATGGGCTACGCCATCGTTCTCATCGAACACGACATGCCGGTCATCAAGGGAGTTTGCGATCGAGTGATCGCCCTCGACTACGGGAGCAAGATCGCCGAAGGAACCTACGACGAGGTGGCAGCCAACCAGCAGGTCATTGAGGCGTACCTCGGCAAGTCGGCGTCGGAGGCACAGGCATGAGCGAACCGATCCTCGACCTGAAGTCGGTCAGCGCATCCTACGGGCCGGTGCTGGCGCTCACCAACGTCTCACTCCACGTCAACGAGGGCGAGATCGTCTCTCTGCTCGGCTCCAACGCTGCGGGCAAGTCGACGACACTGCGCACGATTCTCGGTATGACCAGGGCAACCGAGGGTGAGATCAGCTTCGACGGTCAGCGCATCGAGACGCTGCGCACTCAGGACATCGTCGCTCGAGGCCTCACGATGGTCCCGGAGAATCGCCGTCTGTTTGCCAAGATGTCGGTTCGGGAGAACCTCGAGATCGGGGGCAACCTCCGCACCGACAAGGACGCGATCAGAGAAGACATCGATCGCGTATTCGGCCTGTTCCCCCGTCTGAAAGAGCGGATCAGCCAGAAGGCAGGAACCCTCTCTGGTGGAGAACAACAGATGCTCGCCATCGGACGAGCCCTCACCGCAAGCCCAAAGGTCCTGCTCATGGACGAACCATCGATGGGTCTCGCACCGATTCTGGTCGAGCAGGTGTTCGAAACGATCAAGCAGATCAACGACCAGGGGACAACGATCCTCGTGGTCGAGCAGAACGCCCACATTGCGCTCTCCATCGCCGACCGAGGCTATGTCCTCCAGACGGGCCGTATCGTCCTCTCCGATACCGCAGAGGCACTTCTCGAGCACCCCGACCTCTCCCAGGCCTACCTGGGCGAGATCGAAGACTGAAGCTCGCTACCGCTCGCAGTACTTCGTACTTGGTACTCGGTATCGTGACATCGTGACGTGACGAGGGCTGGTGACTGGAGACTGGAGACTTCTGCTGTCAGCCAGCAGCCAGCAGCCAGCAGCCAGCGAAGATCTCCCACCAAGACCACCTAGAGCAACCCTCTTGCTGTGCGCTGTCAGCTGTGAGCTGTCAGCTGTCAGCTGTGAGCTGTCAGCTGTGCGCTGTCAGCTTTCGGGGTGGATCTGATCCGGTTCGTCGCCCGCTTCGTGCTCGTGTACCTCGATCGTGCCGACTCGGCGTAGTCGCCCGACCAGGCTGTCTCTGCTCGGTGGCACATATTCGGGAGCAACCGCCTCAGCCGCTTCCTCCCACGACTCTCCCAGCACCCTGGTTCTCCAGAAGTGCCCGACAACGACCTTGAGCACCGCAGCAACGGGGACGGCGATGAGCAGGCCGAAGAAACCGCCGAGGGAACCCCCGAGGAGCAGGGCGAGAAGTATGAAGACCGGGTGAAGTTGCACACGCCGTCTCAGTACGTTGGGGGAGATGACATGGTTGTCGAACTGCTGCACCGCCGTGAACATCACTATCGACCAGATGGCGGTGGGCACATCTTTGAAGATCAGCGACACCATCGCGGCCAGCCCCCCTCCGACGAACGGGCCAATGAACGGGATCACATTCAGCAGGCCGGCAGTCATACCGATGACCAGCCAGAAGGGAACGTCAAGCGCCCACAGCCCGATGCTCGACAAGATGCCGACGATGAGTGCCACGAGGAGCTGACCCCGCACGAACCCCCCGACCACCCGCCCGACCTGGACACCCACGTGCACGGCCTCGAGCCGGACCCGCTCTGGGAGCAGGTTCCGACTCCGCTGCTTGACACCTGGCAGGTCCATCAGGATGTAGAAGGCCAGGACCGGTCCGAGCAGGATTACGGCGAGCACCTGCACTCCGGTGCGGGCGAACTGTCCGGCTTGACCAAGGATCTCCTGAATCCGCTCGGGACTGAAGAACGTCGTCGACCACTCGGTGACCGACTGCATGTCGAATTGGACGGTGAACCCGAACCGCGCCCCGGCGTCGGTGATGAACGCTCCAACGTCATCGATGATCTGCGGAACCCGGGAACCGAACTCGGCGAACTGGTCTTGAAGGATCGGGACGATGAGGAATCCGATCAGTACGAGGAGACCGGCGAATAGCACGTACGCGAGGCAGGAACCGATCATGCGATGAATGCGCCACTTCTGGAACAGATCGACCAGCGGTGCCAGAAGGTAGATGAGGGCTACCGCCAGTACGAGCGGTGGCCAGACAACGCTGATCGTCTGGGCGAGCCAGACCAGACCCGCTACGAGGAGCAAGGCCCCGACCACGCTCCACGAGGCAACGCCGGCCCGTTTGATCTGATCGAACCCTGGAAGTCGTGTCATGTGTCCCACCTTATCCTTCTTTGATCACCGCCTGTGACCCTTCGGTTACAGAAATCGCGATGACCGGACCCTGACCCAGCGACCGCATTCCAAGTTCGGTCGGCACCCACTCTGCAGGCACCGTCGCCGCACCGGTCACTTCGACGAGAGACCCGGATGGAACTTCGACGGTGAAGGTACCGTCGATCACGAGGTTCCAATCGGCGTCCGGTGCCGGGAGTGAGATGCTCCCGGCTCCGGAGATCTCCCCGGCACCGAGGGTGAGCAACCGAAGATCGGCGGTCAGGTCGGACGACGCCAGGCGCAAGTTCCATCTCGGCAGCGGAGACAGGAACACGGACCATCCGTCGGTTCGAAACCATTGCTGGCCGTCACGCTGGCGAACGTCGACCGAGAATTCGTCATCTGATCCTCGCTCCAACGCTTCCGGAACTCCCAACGTGCCTCCCTTTCGATCCACCTTGACTTCGTAGAGGGCGCTGTCCCCTGCCCCTACGACCAGCCGCCCGGGAAGCTCGATATGCAACGTGGCCATGGATGTCGCGCCTGCATCCGGCCCGCGCAGGTCGGCGGCGGCAGAAGGGAGCTTCGACCAGCCCAGCAAGTGAAGGGCAACAACGAGGCCGGACACCAGAATCCACAACAGAGGCAGGAGAGCGCTGAGCATTGCCTTGCTTCGACGCCAGGGAAGCACCGCTGCAGCGAACACAACGGCAAGCGCGTAGAGAGGCCAGAAGCTCACCACATCGAGAATGACACTCGGTGCGATGACTCTGCCGACGATGCCGGCTGCGATCGACACGGCGCCGAGCACCACCATGAGCCATGCCCAGATGACCCACAGGCTGGTCGGCAGGCGGGCCCGGCGTCCGCTGGGCCGGTTCAAGGGTACGAAGCGCCGATCACCACGAGGATGTCGACGACCAACGTGTCAGCAGCGGGCTCGATGATGGCATCCGGAACCTCGGACGCGAGGACTTGGGCCTCCTGGTCGAAGCCAGGTGCGTACCAGATGCGAGAAGTGTCCAGCGGTTCCGCGTAGTTGTCACTCTCCGCGACGTCGTAGCCCTTTGCTGAGAGCGTCTGGCTGAGGGCCGCGGCGAGGCCGTCCCGGTCCGTCGAATTGAGCACCTGGAGGCGTACCCCGTTCGGGCTTCGCGGACCTGTCGTCGTGGTTGTTGTGGTCAGTTCGGGGTTCGTGGTCACGGATGTCTCGCCGGCTGTCGTTGGCAGAGTCGTCGCCGTCGACTCGGTCGCAGGGGTGTTGGCAACTGCTGCGATCGTTGTCGCGGTCGTATCCGGTGACCGTTCGATGATCCGAGGGATGAGAACGACGCCCCCGAAGACGATCACACCCCAGAAGAGAACCTTGAGGGTGAATACTCCGAGGTCCCGAAAGAACCCGCCGAGTCCGGGCGCAGCATGTCGGGGCATCAGGTCGTCGCAGCGTCGGCTCGGCCCGAAGCGGTGCGGGCCGCCTTCACCCTCTTGAGGCGCCGTATGGTCAGCGGATCGTATTCGAGAGCGGCCGGCTCATCGATGAGACGCCGGAGCGTCAGGTAGTAGGTGCCCGCGCTCACTCCGAGGTGTTCGCGGATCGCTCGATCTTTCGGACCGGGCAGCAACCACCACGATCGCTCGAAGTCGAGCACCATCTTGTCGCGCTGGGAGAGCATGCCTACCTCCGGCCGAAAGCGTATCTGCCTTCGTCGCCGGAACGGTGGATTTCCCGAGCTGGCGGAGGGAATCGAACCCACGACCTGCCGCTTACAAGGCGGCTGCTCTACCGACTGAGCTACGCCAGCGCGAGGCGCCCGGACCAAGCCGAGAGCCGGCCCAGGAGGATAGTCAGCCAGCAGCCAGCAGCCAGCAGCCAGCGAAGCTCACCCACCAAGACCACGTAGAACGACCCTCTTGCTGTGAGCTGTGAGCTGTCAGCTGTGAGCTGTGAGCTGTGAGCTGTCAGCTGTCAGCTCTCCGGACTCGGGCCACCTCGAA
>CBEVHI010000049.1:0-10920 GCA_965549635.1 uncultured bacterium
TTGCCGACAGCAGGGCGGAAGTCAACGCAGCTCGCCTGATGGTGCTCGACGCCGCAGCCCGCGTCGAGGAGTTGGGAAGCCGGGGCGCTCGCACGGAGATTTCAGCGATCAAGTTCTATGTCGCCAACACCCTCGGTCGTGTCCTCGATCGTTCGCTGCAGACCCTGGGCGGGATGGGCATGACCGACTACACACCGATCGCGTTCTGGTACCGCCATGAGCGGGCAGCTCGCATCTACGACGGGGCCGACGAGGTGCATCGCAACCTGGTTGCCCGCGCCGAACTGGCGAAGTACGGGTACGAGGGCCGATGAAGCCGGAGCAGGCGCAACCTGTCCGTGAGGGAGAGGAAATCGATGTCGCCGCCCTGGGCGACTGGCTGTCACGCACCCACCCCGACCTCGGTGGAATCACCGAGGTCTCCCAATTCGCTTCGGGTCACTCGAACTTGACGTATCTGCTGCGGATCGATGATCGCGAGGTCGTGTTGCGACGCCCACCCTTCGGTGCACGAGTCAAGTCCGGCCATGACATGAGTCGAGAGTTTCGCATCCTGAGCCATCTGCACCCGGTCTGGCCCAAAGTCCCGAGGCCGGTGGCGTTCTGTGAGGACAGCTCGGTGCTCGGAGCTCCGTTCTATCTGATGGAACGCGTCGATGGCGTGATTCTGCGCGCCACGCCGGCTGTTCCCGATTCCGAGACGATGCGCCGGGTCTGCGACACCTTCGTTTCGGTTTTCCGGCAGATTCACGAGGTCGACACAAAGGCAGCCGGTCTGGAGACGCTGGGACGTCCGGAAGGCTATGTTGGCCGGCAGATCGAGGGCTGGGCCCGTCGGTGGCGCGACGCCGCGATCGATCCGGCACCTTCGATCGATTGGACGATCGAGTGGCTGGTGACCGAGCAACCGGTCGAGTCGGGCGTGGCGCTCATCCACAACGACTTCAAACTCGACAACATGGTGCTCGACCCCGACGACCTGTCTGAGGTGCGAGCGGTCTTGGATTGGGAGATGGCAACGATCGGCGACCCGCTGATGGATCTCGGCTCGAGTCTCGCCTACTGGGTCGAGCCGGGGGATCCTCCGCAGCTGCTGACGATTGCCGGTGGCCCGACGTGGGCTCCCGGGAGTAGCTCGAGGGTCGAGCTCGCGAGCCGCTACGCGGCCCTCGCGGGTCTCGAGATTGACGATCTGGTCTTCTACTACGTGTACGGGCTGTTCAAGCTGGCCGTGATCGCCCAGCAGATCTACTACCGCTACCACCAGGGATTCACCCATGACGAGCGTTTCGCCGCGTTCGGAAAGGGTGCCCTGCTCCTCGGGGACATCGCCCAGCAGGCGATCGTCAGCGGGGAGATCTCAGAAAGCTGATCAGCGCATCCATCGCCGGCCGGGGGTTGAACCTGCGGTCGATGAGCCCGTGACGGCGGTAGTAGCCGCGATCGTGATCCATGAACCCATCGAGGAACAGCGGTACTTCAGGACGCCGGAGGGCAGCGGCTGTCGCCTCGATGACCCTGCGAGCGATCGCCTCGTCGTCGCCGAACTCGCGGCCTTCTTCGCCGCGGGGCATCTCGACGCTCATCAGCGGTCTCACGCCGACCCTGTTGGCGGACTCCGCGGCGAGAGACACGGATTCTTCGATGGAATCGCCGGGAGCGACCCGGAACACGAACTCGTCGAAGACCTCGGCGGCCCCGGCATCCACGAAGAGGGAGAGAAGCTCACCCCCGTGAGGATCAAAGCCGTGGGTTACGAAATGCTGGATGCCGGGTTCCAGCGGAACGATGGGGGCCAGGGCCCTTGGTACCGAAGGCCGGCTGAGACTCGACAGGTCCCCGATCTGATTCGGGCTGATGAGGACCTCCCACCGGTCGATCGCCGACCCGCAGTCGTCGATTGTGTTCGCCAGTGCGTCGTCTGACGGACGTGCCGAGAAGACGGAGAATCGCAGACCCTGTCCGCTCAGATGTTGCAGGCGCCGGCGTCGATCGGCGGAGCGGATGTCCTGTGCGGGGACGCGAACCGCCGAGATCCTCGCTTCCATCAGGGCCAGCAATGGGTAGTCGTTGCGCACGATCTTCCGTGCGAACGGATCGAGTCCATCGGTCGGAAGTCCCACGGTGGCCATCCAGTCGTGACGCATCGTCACCCCGATCGGGCAGGTCCAGGTGCCCTCGGTCGGGGGTTCTGTACGCGTCTGGCCCGCGGCGGTGCGTCCGTAGGTGCGTACCGGCCGGACGGTGTGCTCGTCCGGGGCGACATCGACGATGAAGAATCCCAGTTTCGCCCGGTCGTCACGTCCCGTTTCTGCCTCGGGGGGGATCGCCGCCAACTCGGAGTAGTCGGGTCTGACGAAGCCGGTCGAGGGGAGCGCGTAGAGATCGCAGTGGTGGCGGTTGTACAGGAAGTTGTGCACGTGACCGGAGAACCATGCCTCCACGGAGTGCCGTTGAACGAGATCGAGCAGCCACGATCTGGTCGGTTCGGCGAGATTGTCGTAGTTCTCCTCTTCATGGCGATCACGAATGAAAGGCGGGTAGTGACTGAAGAGGAAGATGCGCTTCCCTCGTGCGGCCTCGAGATCCTCTTCCAGCCATCGGCGTTGTCGGCGTTCCCGGTCGAGACCCGAGTTCAGGACCGGAGTATCGAGGAGCACGAAGTGGACCCCTTCGTAGTCGAACGATCGGTACGCCGGTCCCCAGTAGCGCTCGAAGACGTCGTATGCGGTGTCGGTCACCTGCGGGACCGCGACCTGCGGGTTCGGCTTGTCACCGACATCGTGGTTGCCGGGCAGATGGTGTACCGGAACCGACATTCTGTCGTACAGACTTGCGGCAAGGCGCACGGCTTCCTCGTGTCCGGCCTCGACAGGAAGGGGGTGGACGATGTCTCCGAGGTGGATGACGAACGAGGCTTCCAGTCGGTCGATCAGATCGGCCACATGCTGGTTGCGTCCGACCATCGCGCTATCAGAGGCGTAGGTCCCAGTATCTGGCCGGCGGATGTGGGAGTCCGCGATGACGGCGAACCGGAACCGGCGAGTGTTCACTTCGTGTCCGGGACGTTGTACAGGAGGATCCGGGCCCCCGAGCGGGCCATGGCGGCTGCGGGATTCTGCTTGCCTGTGAGAGGGCGGAGGGTGTCGGCCAGCGAGGTCCGAGAGAGCACCTGCGGCCATGCGAGCATCACGATGTGGTTTCGATCCATCCCAGCTGTGACGATGCTTTCATGCACCCGCTTGACGGCTTCGGCCACCGGCTTCGAGGCTGCCACGCCGTCGCCGTCTGAGTTCGCAAACCGCTCGAGCATGTCGCGCACCGTGTCGATCTGAGACACCTCGCTGATCAGCACCACCGTATCGACCCCGGCGTCGATGGTTGACAGGGCGTACAGCATCTCCGCGGCATCGACCGACTGCGCCGAGAAGAGGGCGACAGCGGACTCCGTCAGACCAAGTGGAGCAGGGTCGATCGGGTGCAAAGCGGCAGAGCTCATCGAGAGGCGAGTGTACCGCTGGTAGGGTCTCCGGCCATGACGACGGCAGCGATCCTGCTTGCCGGAGGAGCCGGCTCCAGAGCCAAACTCGCGATCAACAAGGTCTACGCGGTCGTCGGCGGTCGTCCGCTACTCGCCTATCCACTGGAGACACTCGATCGCTGCCGTTCCGTCGATCGCATCGTGGTCGTTGCCCGCCCGGAGGATCGAGAGCGGGCGGCTGATCTCGTCGCCACCATCGAAACACCGGTGATCGTGACCGACGGAGGCCGGACGCGTCAGGAAAGCGAGCTGCACGGGCTGGAGGCGATCGCCGGCCCGATCGGGGCCGGTCAACTCGATCTCGTCGCAATCCACGACGGGGCCCGCCCGTTTCTCTCCAGCACGTTGCTGGAAGCGGTGGTCGAGGCAGCCGGACGAACCGGGGGGGCGATCCCCGGATACCTGCCCGCGGAACCGCTTTTCCGGGCAGCGGGCGGGTACGCCGAACCGATAGAGGACCTCAGGATGGTGCAGACTCCACAGTGTTTCCGGGCGAGACCACTCCTCGACGCCTACCGGTCGGCGGCAAGAGCCGGCTTTGCGGGTGCGGACACGGCCGAGACGGTCGAGCGCTTCTCGGACCTGGTGATCGCGGTCGTCCCCGGCGACCCAAACAACTTCAAGGTCACCTTCGACTCAGATCTCCAAGTCGCCGCGGACATTGCTTCGAGGTGGCAAGACGAGGGTGGGAGAGAAGCCGAGCGGCCTCGCGGACCGTCGTCGGTCCAGGACAAGAAGGGAAGAAACCGATGAGCGTTGTGTTGTGGACTCTGAGCGTCGACTGGCGATGACTGAGACGATTGGGCTGATCGCGGTGATCGTCGCCGTCGGGCGATTCGGGAACCTCTAGCCTCGATCAGGGAGCAACGCTATGGAACTTGGACTCACGAGCTTCGCGGAGACCATTCCCGACCCCGCCTCAGGCGAGTCGGTCGGTCACGGCGAGCGTCTCCGCCAGATTCTCGAAGAGATCGATCTGGCCGAGGCCGTCGGCCTCGATGTGTACGGCCTCGGTGAACATCATCGTCCCGACTTCGCGTCCTCCTCACCGGCCACGGTGCTGGCGGCCGCAGCGGGTCGGACGTCCAGGATCCGGTTGTTTCCAGCAGTTTCGGTGCTCAGCACCGACGATCCGGTACGCGTGTATCAGCAGTACGCCACGCTGGACCTCGTGTCAGCGGGGCGCGCCGAGCTCCTGGTCGGGCGCGGCAGCTTCATCGAGTCGTTTCCCCTGTTCGGGTACTCATTGGAGGACTACGAAGAGCTCTTCGCAGAGAAACTCGACCTTCTGCTGGAGATACGCAACAGCGAGCGGGTGACGTGGTCGGGCAAGTTCCGGCCGCCGATCGAGGATCTGGGTATCTATCCGAGGACCGACCGCCCGCTGCCGATACGGGTGGCGGTGGGGGGCACGCCCCGTTCCATCGTCCGCGCCGCTTCGCGGGGACTTCCGGTGGCGCTGGCGATCATCGGAGGGAGCCCCGATCGGTTCCGTGCCCTGGCCGACCTGCACCGCCGCACCCTCGTCGAGGCCGGGTATGACCCTGCCGACGTACCGCTCTCGGTTCACGGCCACGGCTATGTCGCCGATACCACCGAACAGGCGGCCGAGGAGTTCTACCCCTCCTATGCGACAGCCATGAGCCGCATCGGCCGGGAGCGGGGTTGGGGCCCGATGACACGCCAGCAATACGACGCAATGCGGGCACCGGAAGGCTCACTGGTTCTCGGCGATCCGGAGACGGTGGCGGCCAAGATCCTCCGCTGGAAAGAGGTGCTCGGAGTGACCCGCTTCGAACTCCACGTGAGCGTCGGCACCCTGCCCCACGAGCGCGTTCTTCACAGCATCGAGCTGCTGGGGACCAAGGTCGCGCCCCTGGTCCGCGGGTAGGCAGAATGCCTTTTTGGTGGGCCCGGCAGGACAGAACGCGAGCCAACCCTGTGTTCTCAGCTAGCGCAGAATGCCGGGCCATCGAGCGTCTGTAGGCCAGGAGCTCTTTCGAGCTTTCGGTACCTACTGGCTTTCGTGTCCTGTCGTTGAAGCTGGTTGCATATCCCGGAGTTCGCCGTCGATCAGATGCAACTGCCGGTCGGCGCGAGACGCGATGTTCATGTCGTGGGTAATCATGACGATGGTGGCCCCCTGCGAATGAAGCGCCTCGAAAAGCGCGAGGACTTCCTCTCCTGACTCACGGTCCAGATTGCCTGTCGGCTCGTCTGCAAGGATGATCGTTGGGTCCGTTACGAGGGCCCGAGCTATTGCGACACGCTGAATCTGTCCTCCGGAGAGTTCGGTGGGTGTGTGGTCCAGGCGGTCACCCATACCTACCGCTCTGAGTGCTTGTGCTGCCCGCTCCATTCGCTCGCGCTTCGGTACCCGTGCGTAGAGAAGCGGCGTCGCCACATCGTCGACGGCTTCAGTTCGGGGAAGCAGATTGAACTGCTGGAACACGAACCCGATCATCCGATTGCGTGCGAAGGTCCGGGCCCTGTCGTCCAGGGTGCTCACTGGAACACCATCGAGCTCGTAGACACCGGAGTCGGCATGGTCGAGAAGTCCCATGATGTTCAACAGGGTCGATTTTCCGGATCCCGACGCGCCGACAATGGCCACCCATTCGCCCTGGGTCACGTCGAGATCGACATTCGTGAGCACGTGGAGCAGCTCGGGTCCCATTTGATAGGAGCGTCTGATTCCTCTCATCCTCAAGACCGTCGCGTTGCTCACTCGATTCCCTTTCCTTCGATGCCGGATCACCTCCAACGTACGGGGTCAGGTGTGAAGTGGGTGTGAGACACGACCTCACACACACTTCACATGAGTTCTCGTACGTTGGGGTCCTCAAACCAGAAAAGGAACCGCATGCCCGAGATTCAGCTACACCATGCGACACCCGAGCCCGCCCAGGGCTCCATGACGCCGATAAGGAGACGCTCCCGACGAGGATGGTGGATAGCCATTGCCGCAATAGCGGCGGTGATCGTCATTCTGATCCTCAGGCCAGGGAAACCGGTGGAAGCTCCCACGTACATAACCGAGGTGGCGACGGTTGGGGACTTGGAAGAAGTCGTGGAGGGAACCGGCGTCGTCGGATTCGATGAGGGTGATCTCGTTACCATGGCCGCTCGTGCGGGTGGAACCGTCACTGAAGTCCACCTTGCCGAAGGAGAGCTCATCGAACCGATGGCACCCGCGTTCGATGTAGATGGGCAGACGGTCTGGGTGGTCGTGGGCGACTCTCCGGTCTACCGCGATCTCTCAGTCGGCAGCGAGGGCGCGGACGTTCAGACTGTGGAGGAGTCTCTCGCCGCTGCCGGGTACGAGCCGGGCGAGATCGACGAGAACTTCGACAGCGATACTCGGACCGCTCTAAGGGAGTGGCAGGAGGACAACGACCTGAAGGTCACCGGCCAGTTCAACATCGCCCGATTCATCTGGGCTCCCACCGACTTCACCGTGCTCGACGTCGCCATCTCGAAGGGTGGGCTCGTGCAGGCAGGCAACCCCGCGGTGACGGCAGGCCTCACAAACACCTATGTGGCGCGTGTAAGTGTCGACCAGGCCGACGTCACCAGGATCGCAGTCGGCAACGAGGTTCAGATCGACGTCGACGGCATCGACGAATCTCTCGCCGGATCTGTGGCATCGATCTCCCAGCTCCCGGTCGAGGGAACTGACTTCGAGGTCGTGGTCTCAATCGAGGACACGGAACTGCTTCTACCCGGCATGGAGGGCTCCGCCAGCATCGTCGTCGACACCCTCAGAGACGTGGTGCTGATCCCGACCGGTGCTCTAGGTGGGTCGGCATCAGCACCAACAGTTGACGTGCTCGTCGACGGTGAGCTGGTGACCCGGTCAATCACGATCGGGCTCACGACACCAACCCTTGTTGAGGTTTCCAGCGGGCTCTCCGGAGGCGACCAGGTCGTCATCGGTGAGGTGGCGGAATGATTGCTCAGTCCTGGTCGCTTGCGCTTGATCGGATCAGAGCCAATATCCTCAGGTCGTCGTTGACGATCCTCGGGGTCATCATCGGAGTTGCTTCGGTAGTCGCATTGGTTTCAATCGGCACCACCGTGACGGATGACATCGATGCACAGCTTTCCGGTCTAGGAGCAGACACTCTCACCGTTCAGCCTGGACTCTCCCCCGTGTCCCAAGCCCTCGAGAATGCTGAGGGCGGTTTTGGCCCCAGACCCGGTGCAGGTCTAGCCAACATCGGGTCTGACGCCACCCTCACCTCAGCCGACCTCGAAGCCATCGAGTTGGTTCCGGGAGTGGATAGGTCCGCTCCGATTGTGCAGGAACGCGCAACCGTCGCCGGAGAGTTCGAAGAGGTGGACGCAACGGTGCTGGCGACGACTTCGACGCTCGGAGCAATCGAGGGTTGGGACACAGCCGCGGGTTCATTCCTGCCCAGCCTTGCGGACAGCGGTCGGCTTGATGTTGCAGTACTCGGGTCCGGGCTCGCCGAGGGCCTCGGACTCGACCCAACCGACGCCGTGGGAACCTTGGTCACGATCGAAGGTAGGAGCTACGGCGTGGTCGGTGTGCTGGAGGAAGTAGGCGTGTCGTTCGTGGCGGCCGATGACAGCATCATCATCCCGTTGGCCGGGGCCGAGGGCACCATTGTCGACCGCGATCCCGACTACAGCCAGATCCGTGTGCTCGCATCAGGCGATCCGAGCGCGGTGTCAGATGCCATCACTGACACTCTGCGATCCACGAGAGGCGTGAGCAGTGGTGAAGAAGACTTCGCAGTGATCGAGGCGACAGCCATCATCTCGACCGCATCGGACGTCTCGGGGACCCTGACCATGATGATCACAATCATCGGTGGGGTTTCGCTGGTCGTAGGAGCGATCGGGATTGCCAACATGATGCTTGTGGCGGTGCGAGAGCGCTCGCGCGAGATCGGAATCCGCAGGGCAGTCGGAGCAACCCGAGCCGACATCACAGGTCAATTCCTCGTCGAGTCGGTCGTCCTGAGCGTCATCGGCGGTTTGATCGGAATACTTCTTGGTGGTGCGCTCGCATTGGGCCTGTCCACTGCCCTCCTCGATCTCGACGCCGCCGTCTCTCAGACAGCCATTGCCGGAGCCTTGCTTGTCTCAGTTATCGTCGGAATCGCAGCGGGCATCGGCCCCGCGTGGCAAGCTGCCAGCGTAGATCCGACCGTGGCACTGAGGTACGAGTGAGATGAGGGTTCTGGTCGTCGAAGACGAAGAGCGGCTGGCGAACACGCTGGCCCGAGGTCTGGGCCGGTATGGAATGGCAGTCGATCTCGCCTTCGACGGGGACGACGGGCTGCTCAAGGCAATGGCCAACGACTACGACGTCGTCGTGCTCGACCGAAACCTACCCGGTCGGCATGGCGACGACGTATGCCGTCGGATCCGCGCCGAGGGACGCAGGGCTGGGATCATCATGCTCACCGCCTCCGGTGAGGTTGAGAGTCGGGTCGAAGGACTGCGACTGGGAGCTGACGACTACCTGCCCAAACCCTTCGCCTTCGACGAGCTGGTGGCGCGCATCCAGGCACTCTCCCGCCGATCACATCCACCTGCAGCGGCAATTCTCACACGGGCTGACATCACCCTCGATCCCTCCCGCCGCGAGGTGGCCCGAGGAGGTCAAACGCTCCACCTGACCAACAAGGAGTTCGGTGTGCTCGAGGTGCTGCTTGCAGCGGACGGCCGAGTGGTTTCATCCGAAGAACTGCTGGAGCGAGTCTGGGATGAGTTCACCGATCCCTTCACCACTGTGGTTCGAGTAACGGTAGGAACACTCCGCAAGAAGCTCGGTGAGCCACCGATCATTCACACAGTGGTAGGAAGCGGATACCGGATATGAAGAGATGGGGCCTCCGAACCCGCGCCGCGGTTTTCTGGGGAGTCGGTTTCGTCGTCTTGGGGGTGGCTCTTCTCACCATTCTTGCGAGCCTGATCCAGGCACGGATCGGACAGAGCCCGCAAGAAGCAACAGCCCTGATCGTCGAGGAGCTGGGATTCGAGATAGACGCTCTGGACGAGCTCACCGTGACGGATCCCTCAGGCAACTCGGTCGCAGGAGACCAGATCAGGCTGCTTCTGCAGCAAGTGGCGAGTCAAACAAGGGACGACGTGTCAAGGTGGGTATCTGCCGCAATCCCTCTTCTGGCCGTTGTGGGCGCTCTCGCCGGCTGGTGGCTAGCGGGACGAGCGGTTGTGCCGGTCACCGAGATGACTGCCAAGGCCAGACGTGTCTCTTCAGATCGCCTTGATACACGAATCAGCCTTGAAGGGCCTGAAGACGAGGTGAAAGAACTAGCCGATGCCTTCGATTCGATGATGGAGAGACTAGAGCGCGCTTTCGAAACCCAAGGGAGGTTCGCTGCCTCTGCTTCACACGAGCTGCGGACACCATTGGCCCTCATCCGAACAGAGCTCGACGTTGCTCTCGATCAACACGACCCAAGCCGGATGGAGCTCATCGAAATGGCGGAGGCGATCCGTAGTGCCATCGCCAGGAGCGAGAAGGTCATCGACAGTCTTCTGGTATTGGCCCGCAGCGGGATCGTCGAAGCGGTCTCACCTGTCGAGGTCGGCTCAGTGGTCAACCGGATCCTCGACGATCTGACATCCGAGATCAACGCCAGAAGGATCAGAGTGGTGAAGCCGACCTTCGATCGCGCCGTTGTCAGAGGCGACGAGATCCTGATCGAGCGGATGCTGCGCAACCTCTTGACCAACGCGGTACTACACAACGTCCCCGAAGGTCAGCTGGAAGTCGGCCTGTCCCTGCGGAATGGTGACATCGCACTCCGGGTCGCCAACACCGGACGGCCCATTGATCCAGAAACGGTGGACCGCCTTGTTGAGCCCTTTTACCGCGGTGAGGGCGGAAACCGGGTGCCCGGTTCAGGTCTCGGACTCACGATCGCCGCCTCGATCGCGGACGCACACGGAACCGTGATGCAGTTGGCGGCCCGTCCCAAAGGCGGCATGACCGTCGAACTGCTCTTCCCGGCCAGCCCCCAACTATCAGCAGCTCCTTAGAAGCCACTGGTAGGTCGCCAGTACCCAAGGTGCGCCGCCGGGAGTCGAGGGCGTTGACCTCAGCTGCCATTCGCACATTTGGTAGCACATGACCTCACTGAGCGCCTAGCACACGAGACTGCAGCCCTAATCGACCCGGCAATGTCGACATACCGGAGAGACCTTTCGGTCGACCTGGCACAGCGGCCCAGTGGCTTTCTGCCTTGGGAAACAAGAACAGTGACCTTCTCTTTGCTGGTCACAGTTCGAACGTGTCATGTCTGGTGGGCCCGGCAGGACTCGAACCTGCGACGAACGGATTATGAGTCCGCTGCTCTGACCAACTGAGCTACGGGCCCCAC
>CBEVHI010000050.1:0-10897 GCA_965549635.1 uncultured bacterium
GGTAGCTACTGGTTCTCAGCGCCCAGGAGTGCCCAGAGCACGTCGCGGATGCTGAGAATCCCCAGCAGCTCCCCGTCCTCCATCACCGGGAGATGGCGGTAGCCGGTCTCCAGGAGCCAGTGGGCAGCCTCGGCCACCGAGACCTCCGGATCGAACACGTCCGGGTCGGTGGTCATCCAGTCCTCGACGAGTTCGAGACTGGGATCGGTGCCGTCTGCGGCAGCACGAACAATGTCGCGTTCGGTGATGATGCCGGCGAGATGCCGATCGTGGACGACTCCGATAGAGCCGACGCTGGCGTTCATCATGGCCGCCGAGACGTCCTGTAGCGTCGTCTCGGGCCCACAGACCTCCGATCGTCCCCCCACCATCGCCCTCAGCTTCACCACAACACCTCCAACAGAAAGCGTAGCGGGAGCGTGGTGACGGAGCTATCCGGCCTGGAGCGCGGCAGCAAACCAGGGCAACGTCTGCCGCAGCCCTTCGTCGAGGGCAACCTTGGGGGTCCATCCGAGCTCGCGGATCGCCAGGTCGATCTGCGGACAGCGGACAGCGGGATCGTCCTCGGGGCGCGGCTCCAGGACGATACCGGGATGCCGGCCGACCGCATCTTGGATGGCTTCGGCCAACTCCAACATCGTCACCTCCTGCGGTGTGCCCAGATTCACCGGACCGACCACGTCGGCGAGCAGCAGCCGCACGATCCCTTCAATGAGGTCATCGACGTAGCACAGCGACCGGGTCTGCGTGCCGTCGCCATGGACCGGGAGTCTCTCGCCCCGCAAAGCCGCACTGAAGAACGCCGGAACCGCCCTGCCATCGTCGAGACGCATCCGCGGTCCGTAGGTGTTGAAGATACGGGCGATGCGCACCTCGACGGCGTGCTGCCGGTGGTAGGCGAGGGCCATCGCCTCGGCGAATCGTTTGGCTTCGTCGTAGACCCCACGGGGCCCGATCGGGTTGACGTTCCCCCAATACGACTCGGGCTGCGGGTTCACTGCAGGGTCTCCATAGACCTCGCTCGTCGATGCGAGCAGGAATCGTGCGTGTTTGGCGCGGGCAAGACCGAGGGCCTTGTGGGTCCCCAGGGATCCAACCTTCAGGGTCTGGATCGGCCATCGCAGGTAGTCCGCGGGGGAAGCAGGCGAGGCGAAGTGGATGATGTAGTCGACGTCGCCGGGGACATGCAGGAAGTTCGTGATGTCGTAGTTCAGGAACGTGAATCCGTTGCGTCCAAACAGGTGGCTGACGTTGGACTCCCGTCCCGTGATCAGGTTGTCGACAACGGTGACTCGAGCGCCATCCTCGACGAGACGGTCGCACAGATGCGATCCGAGGAATCCAGCTCCGCCCAACACGACGGCATGTGCACCGGCGACGCTCATCGGCGCTCCGGCTCGATGAGTGCAGCAAGGACATCACGGATGCTGAGAATCGCGATCAATCTGCCATCGGATACGACGGGAAGGTGCCGGTGCTCCTTCTCGAGCAGGCGCAGGGCTGCATCGTCAACCGATGTCTCAGGATCGAACGTCCGTACCGGTGTGCTCATCCAACCCCGAACCAGATCTACCTCGGGGTCTGCGCCCGAGGCGATCGATCGTAGAACGTCGCGCTCGGTGAGGATGCCGACCAGGTCACCGTTCTCGACAACACCAACCGAACCCACACCTGCGGCATGCATGGCCCGGGAGGCTTCGGCAAGTGTCAGTCCAGGGCCGCACGTATGGGGATGTCCACCAATGAGCGCATCTAGCCGCACGAGATCTCCTCTCGTGCTCAGCCTATCCGGTCCGGCCGATCGCGCAGCGCCAATCAACAGACTGGCAGCTGCTAGATGAGGTCCTGCTCGCGGATTCCGAACGACGGGTGACGCAGCCGGCACAGCGCCAGCTTCTCCAACTGTCTGATCCGCTCCCTGGTCAGGTTGAACTCGTCGCCGATCTCCTCGAGGGTCCGGGGGACGCCGTCGTAGAAGCCGTATCGAAGCGCCAAGATTCTTCCTTCGCGCTCCGGGAGTCGATCGATTGAGATGCGCAGGCTGTTGGCCACGTCCATCTCTTCGGTGATCTGCACAGGGTCGGTTGCCTCTTCGTCTTCGATGAAATCACCCAACTGGGCCCCATCCTCGCCGACCGGCTGTTCCAGCGACACCGTGTCGGCGACGCCGAGCGCCAGTTCAACCTTGTCGACGGTGACGCCGGCCTCTTCGGCAATCTCGTCCGGCTTCGGATCACGACCGAGTTCCGCTTTCAGACTCGCCTGTGCCGCTCGGACGGCAGCCAGCGTGTCGTGCAGGTGCACGGGAATGCGGACCGTGCGGGACTTGTCGGCAATCGCTCTGGTGATTGCCTGACGAATCCACCACGTCGCGTAGGTGGAGAACTTGAAACCCTTCCGCCAGTCGAACTTCTCGACGGCGCGGATCAGACCGAGGTTCCCTTCCTGAATGAGGTCGAGGAAGTCGATGCCAGAGGTGTTCGCGTAGCGGCGGGCGTTCGCGACGACGAGCCGGAGGTTGGCCGTGAGGAACGCGTCCTTTGCTTCCCGACCCAGCCGGGCTTTCCGCCGAAGCTCGATCTCCTCTTTCTTGGTCGAGTAGTCACCGGCGTCGAGTCGCTCATCGGCCTCTCCACCCGTCTCGATCTTCTGAGCGAGTTCAACCTCTTGCTCGGCTGTGAGCAGATCGTATTCGCCGATTGCGGTCAGGTACTGACTGACGAGATCCGTCGTCAGTCTGCCACGTTCGTCGGTCAGCTTGCTGCGCCGGTCACGACGGCTGCGGTCGGGTTTGGCCACAGCTTTTCCGTTGGGGCGCGTCTTATCAGTCGATGCCATGTTGGGGTTCGTCCTCCGTCAACGTCATGGTTGAGCCGAAGCCCAACCGCAGGACACTATGACATACATCAGGGGTCATGTGAACCCCCTATTTGATTCGCGTTGGAGCCACGGTGTCTCTTTGTCCAACACCACGCATGAACACCGTCTTCCCTGATCAGCTTCCGTAGCTCTACGCCCACCCGCAGCGTCGATAGACGATAATGGGGACGTGCCGGCCAATCTGACCCCGGACTACAAGTCTGCGGAGGCGGCCTACAAACGCAGCCGTGGCTCCGAAGAGCGGCTCGCCGCGCTGCGGGAGATGTACCGCACCATTCCCAAGCACAAGGGGACCGAGCATCTCCGGGCCGACATCAAGACTCGTATCAAGGATCTGACCGAGCAGCTCGCCGGGCCGAGAAAGGGTGCGGCGAGGAGCGGACCTCCGACCGTCATCCGACCCGAGGGCGCAGCTCAGATCGCTCTGCTTGGACCGCCGAATGTCGGAAAGTCGTCTCTGCACGCAAGGCTGACCGGAGCCAGAACCGCCTCGGCCCCGTATCCGTTCACGACGCAGTTCCCACAGCCGGGAATGCTCCATTACGAGGACATCGCCTTCCAACTCGTCGACCTTCCCCCGGTCTCTTCCGACCATCCGGTCCCGTGGCTCGCCAATGCCCTCCAACCGGCAGATGCATCGCTGCTCGTTGTCGACGTCTCGGTTGCAGGCTGCGTCCAGCAGGTTCAGACCCTCCACGAGATCCTCTCCCAAAGGAAGGTCACACTGAGCGGTGCATGGCCGGACGGCGACGGGGAAGATGACCCCGAGGAGGACCCTTTCGCGATCCGCCTCCCCACCCTCCTCGTGGCAAACAAGACCGACAAGGCGCCTCAGTGCCAAGAGGAGGTCGCCATCCTCGAGGAGCTCCTCGGCGTCGACTACCCAGTGCTCACCGTCTCGGCGACCGAAGGCAGCGGAGTCGATGAGATTGGCCCGTGGCTGTTCTCCAACCTGGGCATCATCCGCGTCTACACCAAGGTTCCCGGCAAGCCGGCCGACATGGACCGTCCGTACACGATTCGCCGAGGAGACACCGTCCTGGACGTGGCCACGCTCGTCCACAGAGACATCGCCCAGACGCTGCGTTACGCCCGTATCTGGGGTGGCGACTACTTCGACGGGCAGCAAGTGGGACGGGATCACGTGCTCGCCGACGGAGACATCATCGAGCTGCACTCATAGGAAGCTCGCTGCGCCGGCCGTATTCGGTAGCTCGTACTCCGTGTCGCGGCGAAAGGTTTCTGCAGGACGGCAGGAGCCGGTCCCCGGTGACCGGTGCGTCCGCACGACTATCGCCGGCACCCGGGTAGCGTCGACACGTGCCGAATCTCCTTGCCCTCGAGACCAGCCCCTATCTGCTGCAGCATGCCGACAATCCGGTCGACTGGCATCCCTGGGGCGACGAGGCGTTCGCCGAGGCTGCCGCCGCCGACAAACCGGTGCTGCTGTCGGTCGGCTACTCGTCGTGTCACTGGTGCCACGTCATGGCCCACGAGTCGTTCGAAGACCCCGACACGGCTGCGCTGATGAACGAGCTGTTCGTCAACATCAAGGTCGATCGAGAGGAACGCCCCGATGTCGATGCCGTCTATATGGAGGCACTCCAGGCATTGTCGGGGCGTGGCGGCTGGCCCATGACCGTCTTCCTCACCCCGGAGCGGGAGCCGTTCTACGCCGGCACGTACTTCCCGGCGTCCGAGCGCCCCGGCATCCCGTCGTTTCGACGGGTGCTCACTTCGATCGCGCAGGCGTGGAGCACCCAGCGGGACGATCTGCTCGCACAGGCGGAGCGTCTGGTCGAGTTCGTCGCCCGTCCGCTGCCTCGCTCGGAAGACCTCCCCGGCGAAGGCTTGCTGGTCACTTCGTACGAGAAGCTCGTCGACCAGTTCGACGATCGCGCCGGCGGCTTCGGTGGAGCACCCAAGTTCCCCCAGGAACCGGTCCTGGAGTTCCTTCTGCGGATCGCAGATGAGCCGTGGGCACCTGAAGCGAAACGGATGCTCCAGATCACACTCGAGGAGATGGCGTCGGGCGGACTTCAAGATCACGTCGGCGGCGGTTTCGCCCGCTACTCGGTCGATCGGGAGTGGATGATCCCGCACTTCGAGAAGATGCTCTACACCAACGCCCAGCTTTCGCGCCTGTACCTGCGGGCGTCGCAGGTGCTCGACGAGCCGGCGTTCGCAGACGTCGCCGTCACGACGCTCGACTACATGCTTCGCGACCTTCGGCTCACCGATGGTGGGTTTGCCGCCGCGGAAGATGCCGACTCCGAAGGTGTCGAAGGCCTGTTCTACATCTGGGATCGAGATGAGTTCGCCGACGTCGTCGGCACCGACCTCGCTCCGCTGGCCACCGAGTACTTCGCAGTCAGCGACAGAGGCAACTTCGAGGGACGCAACCACCTGCACACGCCACGGCCGCTCGCAGCAGTTGCGTCGGAGCTGGCAGTCGCCGCCGAAGACGCTCCTTCGATGATCGACGCCGCCCGCCGGCGTCTCATGGAGCGGCGCTCGAAGCGGATCCGTCCCGGCCTCGATGACAAGGTCGTGACAGCGTGGAACGGGCTGGCGATTCGAGCATTCGCTGAAGCTGGAGCAATCCTGGGTGAGCAGCGGTTCCTCACCGCGGCGGAGGACGCGGCCACGTTCCTCCTTTCCCAGGTCTCCGGGCCCGGCGGACGTCTCCTCAGAAGCTGGAGCAAGGGACTCGCCAGAATCCCCGGCTTCGCCGACGACTACGGGGCCGTCGCCATCGGACTCTTCACGCTGTATCAGGCCACCGGCAAACTGGGGTGGTACCAGGAGGCGATGCGACTGGTGGCGAAGCTCGCGGACCTGTTCTCCGACCCGGACGGGGGCTTCTTCACCACCGGGACCGACGTCGAGGCTCCGCTGGCACGCAAACGCGACCACTTTGACTCCCCGACCCCCTCGGGCAACTCTCTCGCCGCCGAGGCGACGCTCATGGCGGCTCTCTACACGGGCGATGCCGATCTCCGGGAACGAGCCGAACGCACCATCCAGGCAGGAACGGTGGTGGCAGCATCGTCTCCTGCCGGCGCTGGACACCTCCTCAGCGTTCTCCACTCGATCCTGAGCGAACCCGAAGAGATCGCCATCGTCGGACAGGGCGCGCACGACCTCGCTTCGGTGGTGTGGGAGCGGTTCCGCCCCGATGTCGCCCTGGCCATCGACGTCGACGGGGGCGCCGGCAGCGTCGTTCCACTGCTCGAGAACAGGGAACCCGGGTTCGCCTACGTCTGTCGGAACTTCGCCTGCGAGCTTCCGGTCTCCGATCCGGACGCGCTACGCAAGCTTCTCCAGTCGTCGGGTACTTCGTAGTTCGTATTCGTACTTCGCACTTCGACGAGAGTCGCTGTCAGACCAGGCGGCCCGGCCCACCTCCTGTTGCTGTCAGCTGTCAGCTGTCAGCACCCGGCAAGAAGTTGGCAGAAGGAAGCTCGCCTTGCTCACTGCCGGAGCGAACCACCGGCCGCAGTGACATCACGTCGGCGACGAAGAGCACGTAGGTCACCCAGAGCGCGTCGGCAAGCGTCAGATGAACGAGCTGAAGCCACAGAGGTGTCAGCAGGACGATGTTCAGGGCGCCTGCGACAAACTGCAGCAGCACCAGCCCAACGATCATGCGCCCCGTCTGGCGGCCCTGCCCCATGGAACGCACGATCCAGATGAGCGACGCTCCCACAGCAATGGCGACGAGCGGGTGGGCGACACGCAGCCGGGTCAGGAAGTGCTCTGCCGAGTCGAGACTCTGCGCGAGGCTCGAGGTGACCGAGGTGGACGGGAACAACGTGTCGGCAAGAGCGGTGACGCCACCTGAGGCGGCGATGAACGCCACCCCCACCGCGCCGGCAATGAATACCCGCCCGCGCCGGCGGTCCCATCGATGCGGGAGCGCTCCGCCAACCCAGTGGGCCGCCAACGTCAGGGAGGCGAGTAGGGCCAGCGTGCTGACCAGATGAATCGGTACCGCGATCGTCCTCGCCACCGATGCGTCATCTGCCACCCATTCGAACAGAACGAGCATCGCTCCGACCATGGCCTCGACGAGGACGAACACACCGGCCCAGGTGGCAGCCTTGCGGGCTCGGTCACCGCGAGGAAACGCCCGAAAGACCTGCCAGACCAGAACGGCGACGAGCAGGAGAGCGACACCGCTGGTCAGCCTGTGGGTGAACTCGATGAGCCGGGCCCCCTGAATCTCGCCGGGGATGAACTCGCCGTTACACGTCGGCCAGTGCGGTCCGCACCCCGCCCCCGACTCTGTGGCGCGCACCACCGAGCCGAACACGATGACGAACACGTTGAACACGACCGTTGTCCAGGCAAGCTTGGTGAGGCGGGACATGGCGGCGAGCATACCCGCTGAACGAACCCCGCTCGCCCTGAGCCACAAGTCGCCCGATACACTGCCGCCGTGATCTACGACAATGCCATCGAAGCGATCGGCCACACGCCGCTCGTCCGATTGTCCTCCCTGCATCCTCCCGGCAACCTCGTGGCCAAGGTGGAGTACTTGAACCCGGGCGGTTCGATCAAGGAGCGGATCGCAGTCACGATGATCGACCGGGCGGAGCGCCTCGGCCTGCTCGAGCCGGGAGGCACCATCGTGGAGCCGACAAGCGGCAACACCGGTGTTGGCCTGGCGATCGTCGCCGCCGTGCGCGGCTACAACGTCATTTTCACGGTCCCTGACAAGGTCTCGAAGGAGAAGCAGGACCTGCTGCGCGCCTACGGAGCACAAGTCATCGTCACGGCGACGGAACTGCTCCCCGAACACCCGGACTCCTACTACGGAGTCGCCAGGCGCATCGTTGCGGAGACGCCCGGCGCCTACAGCCCCAACCAGTACTCGAACCCTGCGAACCCCGAAGCTCACTACCTGACGACCGGCCCGGAGATCTGGGATCAGACCGACGGCCGGCTCGGTGCACTCGTCGTCGGTGTTGGCACAGGAGGCACGGTCACCGGCGCAGGTCAGTACCTCAAGGAGATGAATCCTGACATCCTGGTGATCGGGGCCGATCCGGAGGGATCCATCTACACCGCACTCTCAGACGACGAGATTCACCAGTACAACGTCGAAGGGGTCGGTGAGGACTTCTGGCCGGAGACGCTCGACCCTGAAGTCGTCGACGAGTACGTCATGGTGTCCGATGCCGAGGCGTTCGCAATGACCCGGCGCCTCGCCCGCCAGGAGGGCTTGCTGGCAGGAGGATCCTCCGGCATGGCGGTCGCCGCAGCGGTCGACTTCGCCCAGCGCGAACCGGACCGTCTCACCGTCGTGATCCTGCCCGACTCCGGCCGCGGCTATCTGTCCAAGGTCTTCAACGATGACTGGATGCGCGACCACGGCTTTGAGGTGACCTGATGCGATTCGAAACCGATGCCATTCACGCCGGTCAGGACCCCGACCCGACCACCGGAGCGGTCGTGGTCCCGATTCATGCGACATCCACGTACGCGCAGACCGCCCCTGGCGAGCACAAGGGGTACGAGTACTCCCGAACGGACAACCCCACCCGACACGCTCTGGAGGAGGCACTGGCGACCCTCGAAGGCGTTCCCGAAGACGGGGGAGCCATCGCCACATCTTCCGGGATGGCTGGCGCGGCATTGATCGGCTACCTGCTCCGACCGGGCGAGCACCTGCTGCTGCCGGACGACGCCTACGGCGGCACCTTCCGGTTCTTCGCCCGAGTGCTCTCACAGCACGGTGTGGAGTGGTCCGCTGTCGACATGACCGACCCCGACAAGGTCAGTGCCGCAATGCGTCCACAGACGCGCCTGGTCTGGATCGAAACCCCCACGAATCCGATGCTCCGCATCGTCGACCTCGAACAGATCTGTCACGCCGCCAACGCCGCCGGAGCACTGGTGGTCGTCGACAATACGTTCGCCACCCCCTATTTGCAGCGCCCCTTCGATCTTGGTGCCGATCTGGTGGTGCATTCGACGACCAAGTACCTCGGAGGCCACTCCGATGTGGTCGGAGGTGCCATCGTCTCCAGGCATCCCGACACCTACGAGCAGTTGAGATTCCTGCAGAACGCGACAGGACCGATCCCCGGTCCCTTCGACTCGTGGCTCGTCCTGCGGGGCATCAAGACGCTCGCGGTGCGCATGGAACGACACTGCGACAATGCGATGGCTGTCGCGGAGTTCCTGGCCAGGGATGCTCGTGTCGAGCAGGTGATCTACCCGGGACTGCCCTCGCACCCCCAGCACGGACTGGCTGGATCGCAGATGAGAAGAGCAGGAGGCATGGTGTCGTTTCGTCCGAAGGGGGGCGTACAGGCGGCGCGCCAGATGGTGTCGGCAACCCGCATCTTCACGCTCGCCGAGAGCCTCGGCGGTGTCGAGTCACTGATCGAGTTGCCCGCCCAGATGACCCACGCCTCGGTGACCGGGACCTCGCTGGAAGTCCCCGAGGATCTCATCAGGCTGTCGGTGGGAATCGAACACGTCGACGATCTGCTCGATGACCTCGACCAGGCGCTGGGATGACCCAGCGATCGGGCTCTGCCTGATTCCTCACCGATCGAAAGCGCTGCGATACTGCCGCTTCATGTATCCGCCGGTCGTCTTGATCATCGCACTCGTCGTGACCGCTGCGGCCAGCACACTGCAGGGCACCATCGGCTTCGGTTTCGCCGTCATCTCGGTACCGATTCTCACACTGCTCTATCCCGGTCTCACCCCGATTCCACAGATCCTCCTCGCTGGACCGCTCACCTTCTCCATGGCGTTGCGCGAACGAAGCCAGCTTGATCTCTCCGGAGCAGGGTGGATCGTTGCCGGTCGACTCCCTGGTGCCGCGATCGGAGCACTGCTCCTGGCAGCGGTGACGAGACAGGTGCTCGACGGCGTAATCGCCATTGTCGTCCTGGCAGGCGTGCTCGCTCTTGCGGCCGGGCTGACGGTTCGCCTCACCCCGTTCAACAAGTTCGCCGCGGGGCTCGCCTCAGGGATCACCGGCACGACCTCTGCCATCGGCGGACCGCCGCTCGCCCTGATCTACCGCAACGAGGAGGGGGGCAAACTCCGTTCGAGTCTCGGCGCGATCTTCTCGATCGGGGTCGTCATCAACGTGACCACCCTGACGATCGCCGGTCAGATCCACGCGAACGACCTGCTGACGGCGCTGCTTCTGGCGCCGGCCGTGGCCGTCGGCCTCTTCCTCAGCCGCTTCCTCAAAGGCCGGGTCGAGGGAGCGGCACTGCGAAGAGGCATCCTCGCCGTCTCGGCCCTCGCCGCACTCGGTCTCGGCGTACGCACCCTCTTCAGTGCTTGATCGGAGCGTCCTTCGGATGCTTCTTGGCGGTATCGATGATCTTCCGACGTAACTCCAGGACCAGTTGATCGCCAACGGTCAGGTCGAGCTCGGCCAGGTAGTCCTCCTGCATGACAGGGTCCCAATCAGCCCAGGGTTCCATGGGTTCCAGCCCCTTCTCCCGGTCCCAGCCAACCACCGCTAGTAGTGATATACCACTATCAGTGGTCACTGGTCAAGAGCCAAATCCACTCAGCAGGTCCTTGAGGGAGGTTCCGAGACCTCGCAGACCCCACTCGAGCAGTAACAGCAGGATGATCCCGAGCGCCACCGTCAGGACTGCCCGCAACCGGTAGGTCATGAGCTGGTGGTCGTCCTCCAGGTAGGAGGGCTCGGCCGTCGGCGGCGACGGCATGATCGGACGGGGGGCAGGCGGGACTGGCCTGCGAGCGCGATGGCGACCGGCCGGCACCGCATCGGAAGGCTCCGGCGGCAGCGGCTCTGAAGGCGGGCTCGAGTCCCCGCTCGGCCCGGCCGAAGCTGCTTGGGGCGGTTCTTGGGAAGGTTCGGCGTGGGAGGTCTCTGCGGGCGTCTCGGCCTCAGGCTCGGGAACCGTGGGTTCTTCCTCTTGAACCTCGAGGTCGTCCGGCGCCACCTCGCCCGCAGCAAGATCGGCTGGGGCAGGTCCATCTGGGGCAAGATCATCGGGTCCAAGGTCGC
>CBEVHI010000051.1:0-10841 GCA_965549635.1 uncultured bacterium
GGGTGCCGGTTGCCCGTTTGGCCGCTGCCCAGGCGGCGGTGCGCCACGGGTGAAGTGCCGGCGAGGCTCCTCTCGGTGAAATGGGTGTTGGGAGGAGTCCGGAAGGTGACTCCTACCAGCCGACCTTCACTCCCAGTGCGGTGAGGAGGACGACCATCAGGCCAACGCCCATCTGGGTCCAACCGACGGCTTTGGCAGGTACAGGAGGCCTTGCCAGAGAGACCACGGCGACGACCCAGAGCAGGCTGATAGCGACGGCGCCAAGCCAGGGGGCCACACCGACGGCCGCGGCCACGGCGACGACCGCGAAGGCAGCGAACTGCGCGAGATGAATGCGCACCTGGTCGACCGACTTGGCCTTGAATCGGCGGACCATGCCGCGGGCGAGCACGATCGCGGCAACGTCCCTGGCAGCAAGAATCAGCCACAACCCAAACGCCGGTATCCACTCCCATCCTGCTCCCATGGCTATCGCCGCCACCGTGGAGCCCATGGCGATTGACCCGGCCAGTTGTGGGGCCAGCGCGCGGTTCTGGCTGTGGGCGTCCGCCCGCAGAGAGAACGCGGCCAGGGGGAGGGCAACGATGAACGGCCACCAGAATGGGCCGCGAGTGGTGATGAAGGCTCCGACCACCCCGGCCATGGCGACGGCTGCGAAGACCATCGCCGCAACGAGTGCCATGGTCGAGCGGGGAAGCCAGCGCCCGCGCACCAGATCGGTCGAGAACAACTTGACCGGCCGCCTCGCCAGGAACACGCCCAGTGCTGCGGCGGCGATCTCCCATCCCGCCGCCGAAGGGGCTACCAGAAGGCCCAGGACGATGGGCTCAAGTGTGAAGCCCCAGCCTCCGTGTTCGGTCGGGAGGGCAACGGATCTCAGCCGAACGGTCATTGCGCTTTCGCGGCCTCGACGAGCGGTCGGATCGCGCATCCTTCGAGGTGATCGTTGACCATGCCGACCGCCTGCATGAACGCATACACAACGGTCGGTCCGACGAACTTCCAGCCCCGCTCTTTGAGGTCGCGGCTGAGCTGCTCGGACTCTCTGGTGACAGCCGGAACCTCGTACGTCGGGGCTGGCCCTGATGGCGGAGCGAAGCGCCAGAGATACCCGGCAAGGGAACCGAACTCATCGATCAGATCGAGAGCGAGTCGGGCATTCGAGATCGTCGCTTCGATCTTGCCTCGATGCCGGATGATCCCGGCATTGGCGAGCAGGCGCTCCACATCGTCGGGGCCGTAGGCAGCCACCGTCGCCATCTCAAAGCCTCCGAAAGCATCGCGAAATGCCTCGCGTTTGCGAAGAATCGTGATCCAGGAGAGTCCGGCCTGGAAGGCATCGAGGCTGATCTTCTGGAAGAGGGCACCGTCGTCGCCGACCGGGAACCCCCACTCGGTGTCGTGATAGGCGACGTACAGAGGGTCTTCTCCCGGCCACCAACACCGAACGATCCCGTCGCTTCCGACTTCGAGGTGGTCGTGCATCGATCAATTCAATCCGATTCCGACAGGTTGTTCAACTTCGCTCCTGTTCGTGCCGATAGGAGCGTCATGGCACGGAGACACGTCCTGGTCATCGAGGATGATGCGTCCAACTCGTTGCTGATCGAGGTGACGCTGCGACAGGTCGACTGTGAGACGATCACCCGGTCGAACGGCATCGCCGGTCTCGACTCCGCGCGCGGTGGGGGGATCGATCTGATCATTCTGGACATCGCGCTTCCCGGTATGAGCGGTTGGGACGTCCTTGCGATGATCAGGGACGATCCGCTGACGTTGCACATCCCGGTCCTCGTGCTGACGGCCCACGCCGGGGAAGAGTCGATGCTCAGGGCCTATGGGCTGGGCGCTGACGGGTTCATGAGCAAGCCTTTCTTCCCCGACGACCTGCGTAGTTCTGCCAGAACGCTTCTCGGCATCGGTCCGGGGGTCGAGTCGCCGAGCCGATAGGGGGCGGTCAGATGGCCTCGTCGATGAACGAAGTGAGGTCTTCGCGCAGCCGTAGCAATGAAGGTTTGTGGATGTACATCATGTGTCCCGCCTCGTAGCGGCGCTCGGTGATGTTGCTCGCGAGGCTCTCCTCCAGTCCGAGATGTCGGAGGGTGTAGTCGGTAGCGAAGTAGGGCGTGGCCATGTCGAAGTATCCGGACGCAACGAACACCTTCATGTGGGGATTCCGGCTGATCGTTGATCTGAGAGTCTCGGACACGTCCACGTAGGCGTTCTGGAAGTCCTCGTAGTTCCACGCCGGATACACGTCCGGGTTGAGGATCTCGTAGGGGAGGTCGCTTTCGTATCCGAGGTCGCGACGCACGTAGTCGTTGAGCATCGCTGCGTAGGAGCCCAGGATCGCGTCGATGCTGGGATCGTTTTCGAGCATCGAGCCCACCAGGTAGCGGTCGACCCCTTTGAACCGGCTGTCGATTCGACCGACGGTGTAGCCCTCGTCTCGCAGGAGCTCTTTGAGGAAGTGGAACTTCTCCACTCTCAGGTTCGATCGTTCGACGAACTCCACGTCGAGGCCGCTGTATCGGGCGACGGTGGCCGCAATCGAAGTCTTGCGATCGGGGGCAAGATGGTCGCCTTCCCACAGCGCCGCCATGTACTCGCCTCCCGAGAACGACTCCACTTCCGCCAGCAGATCGGTCAGGGGGCGACTCTGGAGGTCGCTGTCGAGTTTGTGGTGGAACCAGGCGGTCGCGGCGAAGACGGGCAGGTAGAGGGCGTACGGCAGGTCGTTGCCACGATGGAAGAGGTGGGTCTTCTTGTCGACTGCGATGGTCTGGAAATTCAGTACCGACGAGATCAGCATCACGCCGTTCAAGTAGATCCCGTAGCGCTCGAGCAGGTGACCGGCGAGGCCGGCGGAGCGGGTGGTCCCGTAGCTTTCACCGATCAGGAACTTGGGGGATGCCCAGCGGCCGAACCGGCCCAGATACAGGCGGATGAAGCTCCCCACCGTTTCGATGTCCCGGGTGAAGTGATGGAACGACGACGCCTCCTTCTCCGGGATTGCTCTGGTGAACCCGGTGCTGACGGGATCGATGAACACGAGGTCGGCCTTGTCGAGGATCGAGGCGTCATTGTCGACCAGCTGTCCGGGTGGCGGAGGTTGGTTGCCTTCATCGTCGAGGAGCACTCGCTTGGGTCCGAGCAATCCGAGGTGCAGCCACACCGATGCCGAACCCGGCCCTCCGTTGAAGGCGAACACGATGGGGCGATCGACTGTCGCGTCGTCACGTGTGTAGGCGACGAAGAAGAACGAGGCTGTCTTCTTACCCTCCTCCTCCTTGAGGATCATCCGTCCAGCCGTCGCCGTGTAAGCGAACGTCTCCCCGCCGATGGTTGCGGTGTGGGACGTCTCTGAGAGCTGCTCTTCGAAGTGGGGCGGTGCCTCCTCGGTGTCGTCGTTTTTGTCGGTGCCGTTGGGTTCCTGTTCGCTGTTCGTGTCGCTCATAGGAGCCAGAGTACCGGTCGAACGAGTGGCGCGTCACTCGATCCGCGCCGCAGCCGCGGTAGGCCACAGTCTCAACGTTTCCGAAACTCGATCCGATTGTCTTCCCATAGGGCCCGTTTCCACATACGCTTTCCCCCATGTCAGAGGTCAAACGTTCAGTCGCCGCCGCCAGCGGAGTTGTCGCCACCGTCGTCGCGCTTGGCGCTGGCGAACTGGTTGGGGGACTCCTCCAGAGCGGCTCGTCGCTGGTCCTCGCTGTCGGTGCTCGCGTCGTCGATGGCGCCCCTCCCTTCGTCAAGGACTTCGCGATATCGACGTTGGGAACGGGCGACAAACCTGCCCTCATCGTCGGTGTCGTCCTCGTGACGCTGCTGATCGGTGCCGGCCTTGGGATCTCCGGATCTCGACGTCTGTGGCGCGGCGTGGCCGGTCTGGCTCTTCTCGGCCTGATCGGCGCTCTTGCCATGGCGGTCGATGCCGGGGCCTGGGCGGCCGTCGTGGTAGGGCTCGTCGCGACCGGATCCGGCGTCGCGACCCTCGTCGTGTTGCTGCGAAGATCACCTGAAGTGGCCAACGGTGAGAGACGCACCTTCCTGCGCCAGGCCGGTTCGTTCGTCGCTCTCGGTGGTCTCGCGGCGGTGGCGGGCCGGGCGCTCGTGCAGGGGGCTGCGACAGCGGGAGCGAGAGACGCCGTGGCGCTGCAACCGCCGGTAACTGCCGCCTCACCCGAGGCGATGTCGTTGGATGTCGAGGGGGTATCGCCCCTGTACGTGCCCAACAATCGGTTCTACAAGGTCGATACGTCGCTCTCGGTTCCCAAGGTGAACCCCGACTCGTGGAGGCTGGCTATCACCGGCCTGGTGGATCAGCCCCTCGAGTTCACGTTCGACGAGATCCTGGCGATGCCGATGGTCGAGAGAGACGTCACCCTGGCTTGCGTCTCGAACGATGTTGGCGGCAAGTACGTCGGCAACGCGCGCTGGCAGGGAGTGGTCCTCGGCGACCTGCTCGAACAGGCCGGCGTGAGCCCGGCAGCGGAACAGATCGTGGGCCGCTCCGTCGACGGGTTCACCGTCGGATTCCCGACGTCAGCGGCCTTCGATGGTCGTACCGCACTCGTCGCCGTCGGAATGAACGGCGTGGCATTGCCAATCGCCCATGGGTTTCCAGCCAGGCTCGTCGTGGCCGGCCTCTATGGGTACGTGTCGGCCACCAAATGGCTGACGGAGATCGAGTTGACGACGTGGGACGGCTTCGACGCCTACTGGATTCCCAGAGGCTGGGCGAAGGAAGCCCCCATCAAGACGCAGTCCAGAATCGACGTGCCTGCACGAGGACGCACGGTTCCCCCCGGACGCAGGCCTATCGCCGGTGTTGCCTGGGCTCCGACCAGGGGCATCGGAAAGGTCGAAGTCCAGGTCGATGACGGTCCTTGGCAGCCCGCAACGCTCGGGGATGACGCCGGGGAAGAGTCGTGGCGACAGTGGGTGCTGGAGTGGGAGGCCACCGCAGGTGAACACACCATCTCGGTGCGGGCGACCGACGGTGACGGGGTCCTCCAGGACGAACAGCGGCGAACGCCCCGACCCGACGGGGCGACCGGCTGGCACACGATCAGAGTTTCAGTGGCGCCGGCGTAGCCGCCAGTGACCAGCGACCAGTGACCAGTGGCCAGTGCTTGCACACCACGGAGCCCCGAGCAAGCCTCTTACTGGAAGCTGGGAACTGGCTACTGGAAACTGATGGCCGAGCCCTAGAACTGCTCTGGTTCGAGGGCCAGGATCGTTTCCTTGCCCGCCGTGACCGCACTCAGCAACGCGGCATCCGGGGGCAGGAGCTGCTCGGCGTAGAAGCGAGCGGTCACGATCTTTGCCTCCAGGAACTCCTTGTTCTCGGCGCCCTCGTCGAGCATCTGTGATGCGGCCAGGGCTCCTCGAGCCAGGTAGTAGGCACCGAGCGTCGACCCGAACATCCGCAGGTAGGGGGTCGCTCCGGCGAGTGCCTGGTTGGGATCCTGCATGCCGTTGACGGCCAGCCATCCTGTCGCCTGCTCGAGCGCATCGACCGCCGACTTCAGATTGGTCCTGATGCCATCGAATCGTGATCCGGCTTCCTCCAGGGCGTCATCGATCGACTTCATCTCCGCGATCAGCCCCATGACCGGCGCTCCGTTCGCCATCGGCAGCTTGCGCCCAACCAGATCCATCGCCTGGATGCCGTTGGTACCTTCGTAGATAGTGCCGATACGTGCGTCCCGGTAGTACTGGGGGATGCCGCTCTCCTCGATGAACCCCATGCCGCCATAGACCTGAGATGCCAGGCCGGTGATCTCCACTCCCAGATCGGTGAGGAAGGCTTTGGTGACCGGTGTGAGCAGTTCGCCGAACAGTTGGTGGCGTTGTCTCACCTCTTCATCGGGGTGGTTCCTGCCCATGTCGAAGGCGAAAGCGTTGGCGAGTTCGATCGCCCGCATTGCCTCGATCTTCGCTTTCATCGTCATCAGCATGCGGCGTACGTCCGGGTGTGTGATGATCGGCACGGACTCCTTGCTCGACGATCCGACTGCTCGACCCTGGATTCTCTCCTGGGCGTACTGCACGGCGTTCTGGTAGGCGACTTCGCCAATCGCGGTGCCGCTGATGCCCACCTCGAGCCGGGCGGCGTTCATCATCGTGAACATGTAGCGCATGCCCCGCTGCTCTTCCCCAACGAGGTACCCGACGGCTCCTTCGCCGGCGTCTCCATACGCCAGCACGCAGGTGGCCGACGCCCTGATCCCCATCTTGTGCTCGATCGAGACCGTGGTCACGTCGTTGCGCTCGCCCAGTGACCCGTCGGGATTCACCAGGTACTTGGGGACGACAAACAGGCTGATGCCCTTGGTCCCGGGAGGCGAATCGGGTGTTCTGGCGAGGACGAGGTGAATGATGTTGTCCGTGATGTCCTGGTCGCCCCACGAAATGAAGATCTTGGTGCCGGTGATGCGGTAGGTGCCGTCTGGTTGGGGGATCGCTCTGGTGGTCAAGGCCCCTACATCTGATCCGGCCTGGGATTCGGTGAGGTTCATGGTCCCTGCCCACTCGCCGGACACGAGTTTGGGCACGTACGTCGCGATCAGCTCGTCGGAACCGTGCTCGAGAATGGCGTGAGCCGCGCCCTGGGTGAGGCCGAGCGCGATCGACAGGGACGGGTTGGTAGCGTCGAGCATTTCGGTGATCGCCGACACCACGGCCTGGGGGAGTTGACCCCCGCCGTCCTTCTCGTCGAACGGAGTGCTCGCCCAGCCGTTCTGCGCTGCCATGGCAAAGGCTTCCTTGAATCCATCCGGCGTGATGACGCTGCCGTCGACGAAGGTGGATCCGACCTGGTCGCCGGGCGCGTTCAGCGGGAACCACTGCTCGGCCAGGAACTTGCCGGCCTCTGAGAGAATCGCGTCGATGAGGTCGGCGTCCAGCTCTGAGTAGCGGGGGAGCGAGAGGAGCTCATCAAGGCCGAGGAGATGATTGAGGGCGAAACCGAATTCGTCGATAGGAGGCTCGTAGACGGTCATCGTTTCCCTTTCTCGCTTCGGTTCATAGACCAGTCGAATAGCTTGCCATTGTTTGCATTATCCCATCGAATGCTTGCATTTGCAAGCTGTCCGACGTACCTGGTGCAGCCGGAATATGGCCGAATACCATCCCGAAGCGTCCGCGAGCCGACACTTCTGCCGCTCGATATTCGACCGACTCTCGAGGTTCTGCCGGGTAGCCTTCCAGGCCCATGCTTCGTCGCTACTGGACTCTGCTCGTCGACTATCTGCGCCCTCAGCGCGGTCGTGTCGGCGCGCTCACCCTGCTGCTGTTCGCCGGGATCGCGTTCCAGTTGATCAATCCGCAGATCGTGCGGCGGTTCATCGATGGGGCCATGGCGGGAGTCGCGCGTTCCGAACTCATCGGCCTGGCCGTGGTGTTCATGGGGTTGGCGATCGCCCAGCAAGCCTTCTCCGTCGGGGCGACCTACCTGGCCGAAACGGTCGGCTGGTCGGCCACGAACGAGCTCAGGGGAGACCTGGCTGATCATCTCCTCCGTCTCGACATGGGATTCCAGAAGTCGCACACGCCCGGTGAACTCATCGAGCGGATCGACGGGGACATCACGGCACTGTCCAACTTCTTCTCCCAGTTCGTGATTCACGTGGCCGGCAACCTGGTGCTGCTGGTCGGCATCCTGGTGCTGTTGCTACGCGAGAACCTTTGGATCGGGTTCGGCATCTCGGCGTTCGCGGTTGCGGCCTTGGCCGGCATGATGGGAATCCAGGCGGTGGCGATGCCATGGTGGAAACTCGTTCGCCAGCGCAGTGCCGAGTTCTACGGGTTTCTGGGCGAACAGCTCGGCGGGACCGAGGATGTGCGCGCCAACGGCGGCGTTGCGTTCGTCATCGGAAGGTTCACCGACCATCTGCGCGCGTGGTTGCCGGCCTCGGTGAAAGGCTTCATGGGCTGGGCCCACCTGTGGTCGACCAACGTCGTGCTGTTCTCTGCGTTGACCGCGCTGGTGTACTGGCTCGGGTCCCGTTTCTTCGGCGAAGGGGCTTTGACGATCGGATCCGTCTACCTCGTGTTCGCCTACAGCGAACTGATGCGACAGCCTATGCAGCGCATCCGCACCCAGATGCAGGACCTGCAGAAGGCGTCCGCGGCGCTGACGAGGGTCGAGTCTCTGCTCGCCCTCGAGTCCCGTCTCCCGCAGACGGGGAAGCGGATGTTGCCCGGCGGTGCGCTCTCGGTGTCGTTCGATGACGTGACGTTCGCGTATCACGACGGGGACGACGGGTCCGGGGAAGTCGTTCTCGATGGCCTCGACATCTCGTGTGACGCGGGGAGGGTGCTTGGGGTACTCGGACGAACCGGCAGTGGCAAGACCACGCTCGCTCGCCTTCTCACCCGGCTCTATGACCCGATCGATGGCGTGGTCCGACTCGAGGGTGTCTCGCTTCACGAAGTCGAGGAGATCGAGCTACGCCGGCGAGTGGGGATGGTGACGCAGGACGTCCAGCTGTTCCGTGCAACGGTCAGGGACAATCTCACGTTCTTTGATCACAGTGTGGCCGATGCGCAGATCCAGGACGTGCTCGCGGGACTCGGTCTGTCCGAGTGGGTCTCGGGCTTGCCGGACGGATTGGACACCATGCTCGAAGCCGGCGGGGGAGGTCTGTCTGCGGGCGAGGCACAACTGCTTGCATTCACGCGAATCTTCCTGCGAGATCCGGGCTTGGTCATCCTCGATGAGGCATCGTCTCGCCTCGACCCAGCGACGGAGCAATTGACCGAGCGCGCTGTCGACCGTCTGATGGACGGTCGAACAGGAATCGTCATCGCTCATCGGCTGGCGACCGTGACCCGTGCCGACGACATTCTGATCCTCGACGGGGGAAGAGTGGTCGAGTTCGGCCGGAGGGCGGAGCTCACCGCAGATCCGGATTCGCGCTTCTCATTCTTTCTTCGAGTGGGCATGGAGGAGGTGCTGGCGTGAAACGCGATCGTCTGACCCTTCATCTCATGTGGGCACTGATTCGAGCAGAGCCGGTCCGTTATGCCGGCAACGTGCTGGCCTGGGGGACCGTGTGGGTGATGCCCGCGGCGCTTGGGCTGATCTCCAAGGCTTTCTTCGACGCAATCACCGGTGACGAAGCTGCCGGTCTGACGGTGGGGACACTGATCGCGATGCTGGGAGCGTACGCCATCGCCCGGGTCGGTGTTGTGCAGTTCGGTATGTTCAACGATGAGAACTTCCGTTTTCGGGTCTCGGCGCTTCTGCGCCGCAACCTTCTCGAACGCATTCTCGAGCTGCCGGGTGCTCGAGCGGTTCCCGACTCGCCGGGGGAGGCAATCAGCCGCTTTCGGGACGATGTCGACCATGTTGCAGAGACGATCTCCTGGACGACCGACATGATCGGCGCGGTCGCCTTCGCCGCCGTCGCGATCGGGGTCCTGTCATCGATCGATCTGCAGATCACCCTCATCGTGTTCATCCCGCTGGTGCTGGTGATCGCGGCCGCAGAGCGGGCAGGGACTCGTATCCGCTCCTACCGGACGGCCGCCCGCGAAGCGACGGGCCGCGTGACAGGTGCGATTGGAGAGATGTTCGGCTCGGTGCAGGCGATCAAGGTTGCCGGAGCAGAGGCCGGGGTCGTCACCCACTTCCGGAGGCTCAATGACGAACGACGAGTCGTCGCAGTCAGGGATCGTGTGTTCACCGAGATCCTGGAGTCGATCTTCTGGAATACCGTCAACATCGGTACAGGAATCATCCTGATCCTCGCAGCCGGATCAATGCGCGGCGGCACGTTTACGGTCGGGGACTTCGCGATCTTCGTCTACTTCCTCACGTTCTCGACCGACATGGTTCACTTCATCGGGGTATTCATCGCACGTCTCCGTCAGTCCTCTGTGGCGTTCGACCGTATGTACGAATTGCTGCAGGGAGCGCCGGCCGACCGGATGGTCGAACCGCGCAGCCTCAACCTGACCGGGCCGGTGCCACAGCTACCGGATCCTCCGGACCGGCAGGCGCTCGACCGCCTCGAAGTGCGCGGGTTGACGTACCACTTCCCGGAGAGCCGCAACGGGATCGAGGAAGTGGACCTGGTTCTCGAGCGGGGCAGCTTCACGGTGGTCACCGGGCGGATCGGCTCCGGCAAGACGACACTGCTGCGTACGATCCTCGGCCTGTTCGACGCCGAGAGCGGGGAGATCTCCTGGAACGGCGTGCGGGTTGAGGATCCCGCCACCTTCTTCGTGCCCCCCCGGAGTGCCTACACACCGCAGATCCCCCTGCTCTTCTCAATGAGCCTGCGGGACAACCTGGCAATGGGCTTAGGCGTCGACGACGTCGCCATTCACAGAGCGATTCACAGCGCGGTCCTGGAGCCGGATCTTGCGGCAATGCCGGACGGTCTGGAGACACAGGTTGGTCCGCTCGGCGTCAGGCTCTCCGGCGGGCAGGTGCAGCGCACCGCCGCAGCACGCATGTATGTGCGCGAGCCAGAACTGTACGTGTTCGATGACTTGTCGAGCGCGCTGGACGTGGACACGGAGCGGACCCTGTGGGAACGGATGTTCTCCGAACACGCGCAGGCCACCTGCCTGGTCGTGTCCCACCGGCAGGCAGCGCTGCGCAGGGCCGATCAGATCATCGTGATGGAAGAAGGCCGTGTCTCGGCGCGAGGAACCCTCGACGAGTTGATGGCGTCCAGCGACGAACTCCACAGACTGTGGAGTGACGAGCCTCGCGGTGTTGCTCCCTGATCGATGCTGCGGTGTGGAGAATGGGCGCACGGTGATTCACCTATCCTGCGGATCGTGAACGTGCGCGCCCAACGTCTCAGAGCCGTCCGCAAGAC
>CBEVHI010000052.1:0-10643 GCA_965549635.1 uncultured bacterium
GGGCCAGGCTCAGGGCGATCGGCGTGCGCGCCTGCCGCACCTCGATGACAGGCGCGGTGGTGGGCACAGGGTCCATCCACATCGCCTTGACGACCCTGGCGTAGTAGTAGACCGCCACGACAGAGTTGAGTGCCGCCACGACGGCCAGCGCCACCACCCAGCCGCTGCCGGCGGTCAGCGCCACTCGGAACATGACGAACTTGGCGAACCATCCGGCCAGCGGCGGGATCCCCGCCAACCCGAAGAAGAACACCACACCGAGGAACGCCAGACCCGGCGCGTAGGTGGCCATGCCCGCCCAGCCGTCCACATCTCCCGACCCTGCCTTGCGCGACCCGGCGATCACCAGAGCGAACGCTCCCAGGTTCATGAACGCGTAGATGACCAGATAGGCCACGGTGGCGGCGACGGCCTCGCCGAGTCCGTTCGGTCCAACAACGGGAGCAACCACGAAGGGCACCAGCATGAAGCCGGCGTGTGAGATCGACGAGTAGGCAAGCATGCGAACGATGTTGTCCTGCTTCAGCGCCGACAGGTTGGCCAGCGTCATCGACAAGGCCGCCATCACCCAGATGATCGGCGCCCAGATCGCCGCGGCCGACCCGAATGCCCGGTAGGCGATCGCGATGAGGGCCACGAACCCTGCCGCCTTGGAACTGACCGAGAGGTAGGCGGTGATCGGCGTCGGAGCACCCTCGTAGGTGTCCGGCGCCCAAAAGTGGAACGGCACCGCAGAGACCTTGAAGCCGATCCCGGCAAGGATGAACAGCACCGCCATGATGAACGCCGGCTCGTGGGTGAGACCACCGGCGGCGGCAGCGATGCCGTCGTAGGTGAGGGTCCCGGTGAACCCGTAGACGAACGACGCCCCATACAGCAGCAGCGCCGACGCGAGAACACCGAGCAGGTAGTACTTCAGCGCCGCCTCGTTGGACTTCAGGTCGCCCTTTCGGAATCCCGACAAGACATACATCGGCGTGGCGACCAGTTCGATGCCGATGAACAGGCTGATGAGGTCGCGGCCGGAGGCGAGGACGAGCGACCCGAGGATCGAGAGCAGCAGGAGGAAGTAGTACTCGCCCTCGTAGTAGCGGCCCGAATCGATGTACGAGAACGACATGAGCAGCACGATGTAGCCGGCAAGGAGGAACAGTCCCTTCATCACCAGGGCGAACGGGTCGACCACGAAGCTCCCATCGAACAGGACCCTGTCCCCCACCTCGGAGAGCGCCATGACGACCAGCGGGACCGCGGCGAACGTGGCACCGATCACCGCGATGATCGCCGTCCAGTACTTGCGCTCGCGAGGCAGCCACAGGTCGGCGAGCAGCACCACGATGGCAGCGGCTGCGATCGTGATCTCGGGCGACAGGGCCAGGTAGTCGATGCGCACGCGTCAGCCCCCAAACGCCTTCGAGACGAGGGCCACCACTGCAGAGTCCGTGGCACCGAACACGAGCCGCGGGAACACCCCGACGGCGACGATGAACACCATCAGCGGAACCCACGCCCCCAGTTCGTAGCGGTCGGCGTCGACGAGAGTGTGACCCTCCCACTCGACGCTCGGCTCGCCCAGGTTGACCCGCTGGAGCATCCAGAGCATGTAGCCGGCGGTGAGCACCGTCCCGATGGCACCGAAGACCATGGCGGTGCGGAACACACCCAGGCTCAGACCGGCGGCCGGGTTGTAGGAACCGACGAGCGCCAAGAACTCGCCCCAGAACCCGGCGAGGCCGGGAAGTCCGAGCGAGGCAATGGCGGTGAAAGCAAGGATTGCACCCATCTTCGGCATGAGTGTCTGGTTCCCACCAAGGCGTGCCATCTCTCTCGTGTGGTAGCGGTGCGCCATCGAACCGGCGACGAAGAACAACAGGCCGGTGATGAGACCGTGGGCGACCATGCCGATGACGGCAGCGTTGATGCCGACAGCCGTCAACGTCGAGATCCCGAGCATGACGAACCCCATGTGACCGACCGAAGAGAACGCGATCAGTCGTTTCATGTCGGTTTGGGCGAGACAGGCGAGCGCACCGTAGATGATGCCGATCACCGCCAGGATGGCGATGGCCGGGGCCCAGTTGCGGGCCTCCTGGGGGAGGATCGGCAGGCTGATCCGGATGAACCCGTACGTGCCGAGTTTCAGCAGGATCCCTGCCAGCAGGACGGATCCGACCGTCGGTGCTGCCGTGTGCGCGTCCGGCAGCCACGAGTGCAGCGGCCACATCGGGACCTTCACCGCGAATCCGAGGAACAGAGCGCCGAACACGAGGAAGGCGAAGGTTCCGGTGAACGCGCCGGCGGTGCCGAGATCGATCAGCTGAGGAATGTCGAAGGTTCTCACGAACGGCGCCGCGCTGCCCGACCGGTAGTACAAGGCCAGGAAGCCCAGCAGCATGAACGCTGATCCGAACAGGGTGAAGACGAAGAACTTGATCGCCGCGTAGAGCCGGGTTTCGGCTTCGATCTTGAAGCCGGGGACCTTCATCTTGGTCTTGTCACCCCAGATCCCGATCATGAAGTACATCGGCAGCAGCACCAGCTCGAAGAACACGAAGAACAGCACCAGGTCGAGCGCCACGAACGTGCCGTTCATCGCCGTGCCCAGGATCAGGATCAGCGACATGAACGCCTTCGGGCTGTGCGGCTCCGGCCAGTGGTTGAACGTGTAGATCACCGCCAGCATCGTGAGCACGACAGAAAGCACGAGCATCGGGAAGGAGATGCCGTCGACACCGATGTGGTAGCGGGCGTTGATCGAGACGATCCACGGAAGATCGGTACCGAACTGGAATGCAGACCCTGCGCCGTAGTTGAAGCGGGCGATCATCACGGCGGCAAGGACGACGGGCAGTGCAGTGAATGTCAACCCGAACGCTTTGACAGCAGCCAGGTTCTTCTTGGGGGTGAGCAGCACCACCAGCGCCCCTGCCAGCGGCAAGAACACGATCAGGCTCAAGCCCCATCCGTTATCGAACCAAGCCATCCGTCCGTCCTCCTATGTGAATATCACGATTGCGATCACGAGCAGCGCCGCGCCGACGAGTGTCATCGCCGCGTACTGCTGCACCTTGCCTGTCTGCAACCGTCGCACCTGCCCGCCCGCCGAGCCGGTGACGATCGCCGCGGTGTTCACCGCGAGGTCGATGCCTTTCTGGTCGAGGTCCCCGTAGACGAAACGGGCGAACAGCCGGGCGAGGACGCCCGCTCCGTTCACGACCCCATCGATGATGTACGAGTTGCTCCAATCGACGGCCCGAGCCAGCGGACCCTTGATCGGGTTGATCAGCGTCGCCATGTACAGGTCGTCGAGGTAGTACTTGTGCTCGAGGAACGGCCACAGCACAGGGATGCGCACCCGGTCGCGTGCGATCTGCGTCTCGGCGTCCTTGTAGTAGTAGACGTAGGCGGCGAGCAGGCCGACGAGCGCGAACCCGAGGCCGGCGAGCATCACCGGAACGTCGAACCCCTCCGAAGCGAACGACGGGAAGACGATGGCCCGTGTCGTCACCCAGTGATGGAATCCCTCGTAGATGCCGGGGACGTTCACGAAGCCGGCGATGAGCGACGCCACCCCGAGCACCGCCATCGGAACCGCCATGACCGCTGGCGACTCGTGGACGTGCGCCTCGCCCTTGTAGGTGCCGAAGAACGTGAGGAACATGGCCCGTCCCATGTAGAAGGCGGTGATGAGCGCCCCGAGGATCCCCACCCACATCGCCCACTGGTATCCGTTCTGGCCGAGCGTCGCCAGGATCTCGTCCTTGGAGAAGAAGCCGGCGAACGGGATGATGGCGACCAGCGCCAGCGTGGCGGACGTGAACGACCAGAACGTGACCGGCATCTTCTTGCGGAGCCCACCCATGTCGCTCATGTTGTTGGAGTGGACCGCGTGGATGACCGACCCGGCGGTGAGGAACAGCAGGCCCTTGAAGAATGCGTGCGTCCACAGGTGGAAGAGCCCTGCGGTGTACCCCCCGGCGCCGAGGGCGGCGACCATGTATCCCAGCTGGCTCACCGTCGAGTAGGCGAGCACCCGTTTGAGATCATCCTGGACGACGGCGAGCAGTCCGGCGATCAGCAGCGTGATGGTGCCGATCACGACGATGAGCCAGCGCATGTCCGCAGCCATCCCGGCGTACAGCGGGTACATGCGGGCGACGAGATAGACCCCGGCGGTCACCATCGTGGCGGCGTGCATGAGCGACGACACCGGCGTGGGGCCCGCCATGGCGTCCGGGAGCCAGACGTGGAACGGGAACTGGGCGCTCTTGCCCATCGCCCCGATGAACAGCAGCACACCCCCGAGCACCGCCACCGGCACCAGGATCGAAGCGTTCGAGGCGGCAGCGTCGAGGATGTCCGAGTAGCGGAAAGACCCGACGGTCACACCGAGCACGATCGCACCGATGATCAAGCCGACGTCGGCGATCTTGTTGGTGTAGAACGCCTTCATGCCCGCGGAGGAGTTCTCCTTCTGCTCCCAGTAGTGCCCGATCAGCAGGTAGGAGGCGAGCCCGACACCCTCCCATCCGACGATCAACTGGATGAGGTTTGGCGCCGAGACGAGCACGAGCATCGATCCGGCGAAGAAGCTGAAGGCGGCGAAGAACCACGTGACGCGCACGTCGCCCTTCATGTATCCCAGGGCGTAGGTGAACACGAGGAACGAGAGCGTCCCGACGACGAAGTACATCATCGTGGACAGGCCGTCGACGACCCAGCCCCACTCGACGGTGACGCTGCCGATCTGTGCCACCTGGATGCTGTGCTGGAAGATCACCCCCTGGGTGATGTTGAGGATGAGCAACACCGTCGCGTACACGAAGACGAAACCCATGGCGCCGACGGCGATCTCGCCTCCTTCGCGCGGCATCCGCTTGCCGAAGAAGATGATCGTCAGCATCGCCAGGAACGGCACGACGACGATGAGCCATGCCCACTCGGCCAGCCAGCCTCCGGTCGTGGCGTGGACGATCTCTTCCGTGGCGAGGATGTGCACCACCGCTACCACCTCATCACGTCGAGTTCGTCGACGTTCGCCGAACGCCGGTTCCGGAAGATGAGCAGCACGATGGCCAGGCCGATGCCCACCTCGGCGGCAGCCACCGTGATCACGAAGATGGCGAAGATCTGGCCGCCGGCGACGGTGGTGCGCAAGGCCGCCTCGAAGGCGACGAGGTTGAGATTCACGGCGTTCAGCATCAGCTCGATGGCCAGCAGGACCATCACCGCGTTACGACGGATCAGCAGACCGTACACCCCGAAGGAGAACATGAGGGCGCCGAGGATGAGATACTGGACGAGGGTCATACGCGTCCTCCTCTCGGGAGGCGGCGGTACTTCGTGCCCCACACTTCGTACCTGGACTGCACGACTCTGCTCACTGCGCACCCCCTCCGGTCTCGGCGGAGGCGTCCGCTTCTTCGTCAGCGGGTGACGCGTCGCTGCGGGCAAGCGTGATGCCACCGATCAGGGCGGCCAGCAGGACGAACGAGACGATCTCGAACGGGAACACGAAGCGGCTCATCAACTGGTCGCCGATCAGTTCCGTGGCGGTGCCGGAACCCACCTTGGCCACTGAGGTTTCGCCGAAGGCGGTGATGGAGGAGTAGGTCATGACGGCGAACGTGGCGATGGCCGCGGTCGCGGCGAGGCCCTTGCGGGGGTTGTCGATCTCCACTTTGGGCCCGGTCGGAGCCCTGGTGATCATGATTCCGAACAGGAACAGCACGATGACCGCGCCGATGTAGACGAGCACGAGCACCCACGCCACGAACTGAGCGCCGAGGATCAGGAACAGCCCGGCGGTCCCCGCCAGCGCGGCAACGAGGAACAGGGCGGCGTGGACGACGTTGCTCGCCGTCACGACCCGCAGAGCGGAGACGGCGATGAAGATGGCGAGCACCAGGAACCACCAGTTGGACGCCTCCGCGAACCATCCGTCCATCAGTTCTCCTCCAGTGCGGGCGGCTCCGGCACGGTGGCGAGCCATTCGCCAAGCTTGGCCTGGTCGTGCAGCAGCGACTGCATCTTGAACTCGCCGTACTCGTACTCAGGGCTCCAGAACAAGGCGTCGAACGGACAGACCTCGACGCAGATGCCGCAGTACATGCACAGGGCGTAGTCGATGTCGAACCGGCCGAGCGTCGCCCGACTCCGGGGTCGACCGCCGGGCTTGCTCGGCGGTTTCTCCTCTTTGTGACCTTCGATGTAGATGCACCAGTCGGGACAGCTGCGGGCGCACAGCATGCAGACGGTGCAGGCATCCTCGTCGAGGGCGATGACACCGCGAGCCCGGGTGACGGGGATTTCCTTCTCGGTCGGGTACATGACCGTGACCGGTTTGGTGAACATCGTGGAGAACGTCACCCACAACCCTTTGAGCAGACCTTTGCCGGTGTAGAGGCGCATCAGAACACCACCTTGAAGACGGCGGTCACGGCGATGTTGGCGAGCGCCAGGGGCACCAACCACTTCCATGCGATCGCCTGGAGTTGGTCCTCACGGAAACGCGGGAAGGTCCAGCGGAACCAGATGACCAGGAACGAAATGGCCAGGGTCTTGGCGACGATCACGAAGGGACCGGCCCATCCGACAGAGATACCCCAGAAGCCCCATCCGCCCAGGAACAGCGTCGCTGCGATCGCCGAGTAGGCAAAGATGTTGGCGTACTCGGCAAGGAAGAAGAACAGGAAACGGAACCCGGAGTACTCGGTCAGATAACCGGTCACCAGTTCGGACTCCGCGATCGGCATGTCGAACGGTGTGCGGCTCATCTCGGCGAGCGCAGCGAGCAGGAAGATGAACAGCCCGACGAACTGGGTGAGACCGAACGGCCACCCCTGAGCAATCTGGGCCTCGACGATGCCCTGCATCGAGAACGTCCCCGCCTGGATGATGACGCCGACGACAGCCAGGACGAGCGGCAGTTCGTAAGCGATCAGCTGCCCGCCGGCACGCAGTGCGCCGATCAGGGAGTACTTGTTGCCCGACGACCACCCGGCCATCAACACGCCGAGTGTCCCGACCGACGAGATCGCCAGGGCGTAGAAGATGCCGAGATCGAGGTTGCGGCCGATGGCGTGTTCCCCCGACCCGAACGGGATGATGAGGAACACCGCGACCGTCGAGATCATCACCAGCACCGGCGCCAGCGAGAAGACCGGACGATCGGCGTTGTCGGGGATGATGTCTTCCTTCTGGAGGAACTTCACGCCGTCGGCGATGAGCTGGGCCCATCCCCACCTGCCACCCGCGTAGTACGGACCGATCCGCGACTGCATGTGCGCCGAGAGTTTCAGTTCGGCGTACCCGACGACGAGCGCGGTGGTCGGGACGATCGCAAAGATCACCACCATCTTGATCGCCAGTTCGAGTCCGAAGCTCATAGCGCCTCGCTCCGCTCGGCGAGCAGCCAGCAGCCAGCAGCCAGCCAGAGATGGGCTGGCGGCTGGTAGCTGGTAGCTGGTAGCTGGTAGCTCATCGGTCCACGTCTCCCAGTACGAAGTCGAAGCTGCCGAAGATGGCGATCAGGTCGGGAACGAGCACACCTTCGAGCAGTTCGGGGAGCACCGAGATGTTCGAGAACGAGGCGGTGCGAACCTTGAGACGGTACGGTCCCGTTCCGCCCTCCGACACGAGGTAGTAGCCCATCTCGCCTTTCGGATTCTCTGCCCGCATGTAGATCTCGCCCTTGGGCAGCTTGATCACCTTGGGCACCTTGGCGATCAGCGGACCCTCGGGGATGCCGTCGATGGCGGCGAGGATGATCTTGGCCGATTCACGAATCTCGTGGAGTCGCATGATGTAGCGGTCGTAGCAGTCGCCGGCTTCACCAGTCGGCACCCAGAAGTCGAAGTCGTCGTATGGCAGGTAGTCCTCCGTCTTGCGAAGGTCGAACTCGACGCCGGAGGCACGCAGGTTGGGACCCGAGACGCCGTAGGAGGCGGCGAGCTCACCGCTCATCACCCCGATGCCCTTCGTGCGGGCGAACAGGATCTCGTTGCCGACGATCAGGTTGTACAGCTCGTCGCAAACGGCGAGCACCTTGGCCATCGCTTCGCGGGTCTCCGCGTAGAAGCCCTTCGGGAGATCCTGCACGACCGCCTTCTGCGTCTTCCCGGCACCCGCCACCGGCTTGACCCCGCCGATCCGGTTGAAGTTGGGGTGGAATCGTCCGCCGGTCACCGACTCGATGAGGTCCAGGACCCGTTCGCGTTCCCGGAACGCAAAGAAGAACGGAGACGCGGCGCCCAGCTCCAGCGGGTACGACGCCATGAACAGGAAGTGCGATCCGATGCGGGCCATCTCGGTGAGGATCAACCTGATGTACTGGGCCCGAGGCGGTGGTTCGATCTCCATCAGCCGTTCTGCCGCCACGACAAACGGGATCTCGTTGGCGTAGCCGGACACCCAGTCGATGCGGTTGAGCAGCGCGATGATCTGCGGGTAGGTGCGGACCTCTGCGAGTTTCTCGTAGCCGCGATGCATGTAGCCGAGGACCGGCTCCACCCCGAGGATGCGTTCACCGTCGACCTGGGCCCGCAGGCGCAGCACCCCGTGGGTGGAGGGGTGCTGGGGACCAACGTTGAGGGTCATCTCGGGGGTCTCCAGTTCGAGTGACACCGCGGCGTCGGCGAGATGCATCATGGCGCGGGCGTCGACGGTCACGATGCCTCCTCCGGCATTGGCTCGACGTCGACGTCGCCGGGCCACGGCCGCAGCTCCCGGCTGAGCAGCGGGAAGGACTTGCGCATCGGGTTGCCTTCGAAGCCTTCCGGCAGGTAGATCTTGTGCAGATCGGGGTGGCCGACGAAGTCGATGCCGAACATCTCGAACGCTTCTCGTTCGTGCCAGTTCGCACCCGGATACACCGGCACGAGGCTGTCGATGCGGGGCTCGTCCTTGGAGATGTCGGTCGTGAAGGTGATCCGGTGGCCTTCGGTGATGTCGGCGACCGTGGCGAGCACCTCGAGGCGCTCGGTGACGTGGCTCTCCGGGGCATCACCCACTTGCACGTCGTTGGACCAGTCGATCGCGGACAGCCAGGAGAAGAAGACAAGACCGAGGTCGTTCTGCGCTTTGCGCAAAGCTTCGACCCACCGGTCTGCCTTGACGTGCGCCTTGACGGTGCGGTGGCGGACCGCGACGGGATCGGCGAACCCGAGGACGTCGTAGACGTGCTCCGCGTACGCGAAGAGGACCTCCTGGGGAGATCGGTCGTCAGACGGGCCGGTGCTCATGCTCTCTCCACTTGTCCTGCATGTTCTCGTTTCGGATCTTCTGCTGGAGCAGCACGATGCCCTCGAGCAGCGCCTCCGGACGGGGAGGACAGCCGGGCACGTACACATCGACGGGGATCACCTGGTCGACGCCCTTGGTCACCGAGTAGGAGTCCCAGTAGGGACCACCGCTGTTGGAGCAAGACCCCATCGAGATGACGTACTTGGGGTCGGGCATCTGCTCGTACAGGCGCCGCACCGACGGGGCCATCTTGTCGGTGAGCGTGCCGGCCACGATCATCAGATCGGCCTGGCGAGGTGAGGCGGGGAAAGGGATGACACCGAAGCGCATGATGTCGTAGCGGGGTGCGGCCGCTGCCATCATCTCGATGGCGCAGCAGGCGAGCCCGAAGTTGAACATCCACAGCGAGTAGCTCCGGCTCCAGTTGAGCAGCCACGACACCGGCTTCGGCATGCCGAACTTGTCGATCACACCCACTTGAGGACCCCTTTGCGGATCGCATAGACGAGACCGACGATCAGCACAGCGATGAAGATGAGCATCTCGACGAGGCCGAACATGCCCAGCTTTTCGAGGATGAGCGCCCAGGGGAAGATGAACACCGCCTCGACGTCGAAGACGACGAAGAGGAGCGCGTAGATGTAGTAGCGGACCTGGCTCTGGCTCCACCCTTCGCCGACAGGGTCGACACCACACTCGTAGGTCAGCAGCTTCGCCGCATGGGGGTTGGCGGGTCGCAGGGCGGAGGCGATACCGAGAAAGAGGAGAACGAGGATCACGCCCAGTCCGACAAAGGCGGCAACACTCACGTAGTCCTGAAAGTAGGCGGTCAACGCCCCACCCTTCTCGCCACAAAGGGGCACGTCGCCCCGTCGAGAACGCAGTATAGAAACGCGAACCTCTCCGACCGAACCGAGAGCGTTCAGTTGTCAGCTTCCAGTTTCCAGTTGCCCGCAGACCCCCCTACCGCAACCGCTCCGACGCCGCGGTACTGGCCCCCGAACGCACAGTTCGTTCGACGGGGGGCCGATGCCAGTCGACATGCAAAACGCGACCGGCACCTCCCGGCCGCCGGCCGAGCAACCATCCCTCCCCCCAGGAGGCCGAAGGCCCACGCTGGGGGGAGTACCCCAAAAAGGGGACCGATGCCACTCGACAGGCAAAACGCGACCGGCACCTCCCGGCCGCCGGCCGAGCAACCATCCCTCCCCCCAGGAGGCCGAAGGCCCACGCTGGGGGGAGTACCCCAAAAAGGGGACCGATGCCACTCGACAGGCAAAACGCGACCGGCACCTCCCGGCCGCCGGTCGAGCAACCATCCCTCCCCCCAGGAGGCCGAAGGCCAACGCTGGGGGGAGTACCCCGAAGAGGGGACCGATGCCAGTCGACAGGCAAAACGC
>CBEVHI010000053.1:0-10641 GCA_965549635.1 uncultured bacterium
GCCGAGGAAGCGAGCGAGACTCCGGTCGAAGAAGCACCACCCGAGGAGACACCGGCTGCGGAAACACCGGCAGCGGAAACACCCCAAGCCGGGGAGGAGCCTGAAGACTCCGGGGAAGAGGGCTGATGGCAAAGCAGCGCATCTACGAGTTGGCACGCGATCTGGGCATGGAGTCCAAGGTTGTGCTCGCTCGCGCGGTCGAACTCGGCGTAGCCGCCAAGACCGCATCATCGGGCATCGACGAAGCCGACGCCAAACGGATCCTCGCCTCTTTCGAGGAGACATCACCGGCCGAGCCGGAGCCGGAGCCCCAGCCGAAACCTGAGCCGGAACCTGAGCCGGAACCTGAGCCGGAACCTGAGCCGGAACCTGAGCCGGAACCCCGGCCATTGTCGGCACCGGTCGTGATCGAGGAGGGCATAAGTGTGGCCGGGTTCGCCGAGGCGATTGGTCGGTCTACGGGTGACGTGGTCAAGGAGCTGCTGCTCATGGGGGAGATGGCCGCAGCAACCTCTCCGATGCCGCCCGACGCTATCGAACTGGTGGCGGACGAATTCGGTATCACGATCCAGATGGAACAGAAGCCGCCCGAGCCGGAGCCGGCGCCGGTGGTCTCCGCCCCGGTCTTCGATGACGATCCCGATGATCTCGTCCCGCGACCACCAGTCGTGACGGTGATGGGCCACGTCGACCATGGCAAGACCACGCTCCTCGACAAGATTCGCTCTGCCAACGTCGTTGCCGGAGAAGCAGGCGGTATCACCCAGCACATCGGTGCATATCAGGTCGTGCGCGGCGACAAGAAGATCACCTTCGTGGACACCCCCGGTCACGAGGCCTTCACGGCGATGCGGGCAAGGGGAGCCAACGTCACCGACATCGTCGTTCTGGTGATCGCGGCCGAAGACGGCGTGATGCCACAGACGGTAGAAGCCATCAACCACGCGAAGGCTGCAGGGGTCGACATCATCGTGGCATTGAACAAGGTCGACCTTCCCGGTGCGGATCCCGAGCGCGTGCGTGCCCAGCTCACCGAGTACGGGCTCGTCGCCGAAGAGCTCGGAGGCGATACGGTCACCGTGGAGATCTCCGCCAAGCAGGGACTCGGCATCGACCAGTTGCTCGAGATGATCGACCTGGTATCGGAAGTCGAAGAGTTCAAGGGCAACCCCAGCGCCCCGGCCTCGGGCGCGGTCATCGAGTCGAACCTCGACAAGGGACGCGGGCCTGTTGCCACCGTCATCGTGCAAAGGGGAACGCTGAAGCGGGGTGATGCTCTTGTGTCGGGGGCCGTCTCTGGACGGGTCAGGGCAATGCTCGACGAGAACGGCAAGCCGCTCAATGAAGCAACCCCGGGTACGCCCGTGCTGGTCATGGGGTGGCAGGCGGTGCCGACGGCGGGAGACTGGTTCGAGGTCGCCGAGTCTGAGCGAGAGGCCAGGGACAGGGCCGCGATCGCGGAGGATGAGATGCGAGCGGCCGACGCCGTGATTCCGACGGCGCGCGAACGCCTCGCCGCGTTGCTCGAGCAGATGAGAACGGCTGACGAGGCGGAACTGCGGCTGGTGATCAAGGCCGACGCAAACGGCTCCCTGGAGGCAATCCGCGACGCCGTCGCCAAGATCGGAAGAGAGGGCGGCAAGATCGTGATCGTCCACGGCGCCGTCGGCGGTATCACGGAGAACGACGTGAGCCTCGCCGACGTTACCGAGGCGGTCATCGTTGGATTCAACGTTCGCCCCGATGGCAAGTCGCGAAGGGCGGCGGAAGAAGCAGGAATCGAGATCAGGACATACCGGGTGATCTACGAGCTTCTCGACGACATCGAGCAGATGCTCGTCGGGCGCCTTGCTCCGGAAGAGGTAGAGCAGGTGCTCGGATCGGCGGAGGTGCGTGCCGTGTTCAAGGTGCCACGTGCCGGCAACATCGCCGGGAGCTACGTCACCGAAGGCGAGATGCTTCGTGGTGCCAGGGCGCGACTTCTCCGAGAAGGCATTGTCGTCTACGACGGCACGATCGACTCGCTGCGCCGTTTCAAGGATGATGTTCGCCAGGTGGCCGCCGGCTACGAGTGTGGCATCGGGCTCGACCGGTTCAACGATGTCAAGGAAGGCGACGTCATCGAAGCCTACGCCCTGAAAGAAGTCGCCCGGCAGTGATCGTATGCACGCCGCAGCACTCCGCATCGAGCTCCGGATTCCGCAGGCGCGCTCGCTGAAGGCCAAACGGAGCGTTCTGCGGCCGGTGGTGGATGATCTTCGGAGGACATTCCGGGCGTCCGTCGCAGAGGTCGATCACCAGGACCAGTGGCAACGCTCGACGATTGGCGTAGCCCTCGTCTCCGGGCATCATGCAGAGGTCGTCAAGCAGACGCAGGCCATCAGACGGCGGCTGGAGCGCTACGGTGATCTGGAACTTCTCGACATCACGACGTCCTACCTGGAGGAGTCATGAGCCGTTCACCAAGCCCTCGACTTCGGAGGGTCAACTCGATGCTTCTCCACGAGATCGCGGACATCGTGCGCAACCTCAAGGATCCACGCCTCGGTTTCGTGACCGTGACCGGCGTCGAAACGACGCCCGATCTGCGCACCGCCCACGTCTACTACTCCGCCCTTGGCTCGGCCGAGGATCGCGAGGCATGTGCCGCGGCACTTGAAGCGGCCACAGGTCACGTCCGGGGCGAGGTCGGACATCGTGTCCGCCTCAAGTACACACCAGCGATCGTGTTCACACCCGACGTCGCCATCGAACAGGGCGCCAGGATCTCCGCACTCCTCAGAGAGATCACCAACAAGGATGAGCAGCGGTGAACGCACTGGCCACCGCTGCTGCCGCCCTGCAGGACGCCGATCACGTGGCGGTCACCTGCCACGTCGGCCCCGACGGAGATGCGATCGGGACTGCCCTCGGGCTGGCGGCATCCGTGCGACTCCTCGGACGTGAGAGCGTCGTGTCGTTCGGCGAACCCTTCGTGCTCCCACCCATCTATGACTATCTCCCTCTCGATCTGCTGGTTCCTCCGGGTGAGTTCCCCCCAAAACCCGACGTGATGGTGAGTGTCGACGCAGCATCCCTGGAGCGGCTTGGAAGCCTCGCTCCGGTAGCGCAGCAAGCGGCCACGCTCATCGTGATCGACCACCACGTTTCGAACCCGGGTTTCGGGGACATCAACGTCATCGACGCCGAGGCAGGGGCCTCAGCGCAGATCGTCTATCGGCTCCTGAAGGAGCTCTCTTGGCCGGTCGACGCATCGGTCGCCACTGCGCTGCTGACGGGTCTGGTCACCGATACCGGGCGGTACCAGTACTCGAACACATCGCCGGAGGTCCTCCGGATCGCGGCAGAACTCATCGATGCGGGCGCCGTCCCCGAGATCGTCGGCCAGAACATGTATGAGCGGGTTCCGTTCTCGTTTCTCAAGCTCGAAGGTGACGTGTTGGCCAGGGCGAACCTGACGGGCGATCTCGTGTGGTCCGTGCTGTACCAGGAGGACCTCGCCCGGTGGGATGTGGGAATGGAGGACACCGATCCGCTCATCGATGCTGTTCGTGTGGCATGGGAGGCGGGAGCAGCCGCGCTGATCAAAGAGCTCGCCGACGGAACCTTCAAGGTAAGTCTGCGCTCCAGGGGCCAGGTCGACGTAGGCGCGATCGCGTCGGCGCATGGAGGTGGCGGGCACCACAATGCGGCCGGCTTCTCACACCCAGGTCCTCCCGATGCAATCGTGGACGCAGTCGAGGCTCACCTGTGATCAACGGGTTTCTGCTGATCGACAAGGCACCGGGTTGGACGTCACACGATGTGGTCGCCAAGGTGCGCGGCATCGTTCACCAGAAAAGGGTTGGTCATGCGGGAACACTGGACCCTTCAGCCACCGGACTGTTGGTGCTCGGTCTCGGAAAGGCCACCCGACTCCTTCGCTTTGTTCAGGCCTTCGAGAAGGAGTACGTCGCCACGATTGCGTTCGGTGTGACCACCGACACACTCGATGCCGACGGTGCGATCCTGCATCGAGAACCGATGTCGTTCGGGGAGGCGGAATTGCGGGCGGTCATTGGGAGATTCGTCGGCGTCATTCCCCAGATTCCGCCGATGGTGTCGGCGGTCAAGGTCGGCGGCCGGCGCCTCTACGAGCTGGCACGGAAGGGCGAAGAGGTGGAGCGGGCCCCGCGCATGGTCGAGATCTACGGAATCGACGTTCTCGACTTCGCTCCAGGCTCATACCCGGAGGCGACACTGCGAGTGCGATGCGGCAGCGGTACGTACGTGCGGAGTCTTGGTGCCGACATCGGGCAGGCTCTCGGCGGCGGTGCCCACGTCTCCGCACTCCGGCGAACCCGCATCGGATGGATGGACGCAGATCGGGATGGTCTGGCGGTCGAACAGGTGGGAGAGGCCATCCCCGGTCACGGTGTGATTCCGATGGCGGTTGGCCTGCAGGATCTCCCGGAGGTCCGGGTCGACGACGAGACCGGCATCGCTGTGCGCAACGGGATGCAGTTTCCGGTGAGCGCTTTCGCAGCCTCCTCCGAAGGGCCGGTGCGCGTCATCGCCTCGGATGGTGCCCTCCTCGCCGTCTACAAGGTCGACGGTCCCCTGTGGAGCCCTGAGGTGGTCGTAGCGTGAAGGTTCTGCGAGGCGATCCGATGCAATGGGAGCTGACGTCGCGCAGGTCGGCCGTGACGATTGGTGTGTACGACGGAGTTCATCTTGGGCACCGACGTGTGATCGAGGATCTCGAGACCGCAGGGATCTCGCTCGGGGTTCGCCGGAGGATCGTGCTGACGTTTGATCGACATCCGACCTCGGTGCTCGATCCTGCACGGGCCCCGAAGATGCTGACGACCATCGAGCGTCGCCTCTCCATACTGGAGGGTCTCGGCGTCGACGTCGCCGGCGTGCTGCCATTCGAACAGATTCGACAGATGGAACCCGACCTGTTCACCCGACGGATCCTGGTGGACGCACTACGAGCCCGCCTTGTCGTCGTTGGTTCGAACTTCCGATTCGGTGTCGACCGGTCCGGTGGTGTGGACACGCTCCGGTCGGCCGGCTCACGCCTCGGTTTCGAGGTCGATGCCGTCGACCTGCTCCGTGGCGACGGGGCGACGCTGTCATCGACAGCGATTCGAGCGATGCTGGGCAGAGGCGAGGTTGAGGCCGCCGCTGCGGCGCTGGGCCGCCTCTTCGAACTGGACGGTCGGGTCGGGGACGGAGACAGGCGGGGGCGCGATCTCGGCTACCCGACTGCGAACCTCGACATCCCTGCACATCTCCTCGTTCCGGCAAACGGGGTCTATGCCGTGTGGGCGGTAGCCAAGTCCCAGACGTATCCCGCTGTCGCCAACATCGGTGTTCGCCCCACCTTCGGCGGGAGCGACCGTGTCGTCGAAGCTCATCTCCTCGATGCTGCACCGAATCTCTATGGCACCGACATGTCCCTCAGGTTCGTGGCACGGATCCGTGACGAGCAGAGATTCCCAACCGCTGAAGCGCTGATCGCTCAGATCGGTCAGGATGTGACCACCGCGAAGCGTTTGCTGGAGGAACGATGAAACAGCACTTCCACTCCGCCTCACCGTATGAATCCGCCTATGGGTTCTCCCGAGCCGTCCGGGTCGGAGATCGAGTACTGATTGCCGGAACCGCCCCGATCCCCCCAGAGGGTCAGTCGGTGGCGGCCACCGCGTACGAGCAGATGTTGAGGTGTGGCTCCATCATCATCGCGTCGCTGGAAGCTGCGGGCTCCGGCGCCGCGGACGTCGTGCGCACCCGGATGTTCCTCACCGACTCGGCCGACGCCGATGAGGTCGGGAGGGCGCACGCCGAGTTGTTCGGTGACGCTGCGCCCGCCGCGACCATGGTCGTGGTTGCAGCGCTCATCAATCCGGCATGGAGGGTGGAGCTCGAAGTGGAAGCGGTGCTTGCGTAACCCGGCCCACCGATTATTCCGGTACCGGTTGAAGGTGGTACACTCCCGTTCGTTCCTCGTACCCCCTATATGTGCGCGTGTGTGAATGAAGGACACGAAAACCATCATCGAAGAGTTCGGTCAGCATGACAGCGACACCGGTTCCCCAGAGGTCCAGGTCGCGCTACTCACCGAACGGATCAACCATCTCACCGAGCATCTCCGTGAGCACAAACACGATCATCACAGCCGTCGAGGCTTGCTGATGATGGTGGGCCAGCGGCGGCGGCTGCTCAACTACCTGCGAAGGCAGGATGTAGGTCGATACCGCACACTGATCGCACGTCTCGGATTGCGACGGTAGATTCAGAAGGAGCGACTCCTGTCGCTCCTTCTCCGTTCTCGAACGGCCGGTCGGAGACGGCTTCTCCGAATCCCACAATGGGATACATATGACAAGTGGGGATGTGAAACCAGTTGTCAGTTGCCAACCCTGTGCAAGAGGGGTGACCACTGGTAATTGGGCCACCTCCCCGGAAAGGGAGACACGCGTGGCAGATATCACCGTACGCGGGTCAATAGGCGGCCGGGAGGTCGTCATCGGAACCGGCAAACTCGCCGGCCAAGCAAACGGTTCGGTGACTGTGCAGACAGGCGATACCGCCGTCCTCGTCACCGCCACCGCCAACCAGCGCCTACGGGAAGGGATCGACTTCTTTCCCCTCACCGTCGACGTCGAAGAACGTATGTACGCAGCAGGGAAGATCCCCGGATCGTTCTTTCGCAGGGAAGGCCGCCCCACCGAGCAGGCCATCCTCACGTGCCGTCTGATCGACCGCCCGCTGCGGCCGTCGTTCGCCGACGGTTTTCGTTGTGAGACCCAGGTCGTATCGACGATCCTGTCGGTCGACGGGGAGAACCCGTACGACATCATCTCGCTGAACGGAGCGTCCGCTGCTCTGATGATCAGTGGCATCCCCTTCGAGGGACCGGTGGGCGCCACCATGCTCGGGCTGAAAGACGGGCAGTGGATCGTCAACCCGACCTACGAAGACCTCGAAGGATGCGTCTTCGAACTGACGGTCGCAGGCCGGCGCAACGACCAGGGCGAAATCGACATCATGATGGTGGAGGCCGGGGCAACCGAGAACGGTCTTCGACTCATCGCCGATGGCCAGCAGCCATCAGACGAAGACACCGTCGCTCGAGGTCTCGAAGAGGCCAAGGTGCCGATCGGGGAGATCATCGACCTTCAGTTGCAGCTCGTCGGACAGGTGGACGTTCCCGAGATCGAGTGGCCGACCGCCGCCGACTTCAGCGATGAACTGTTCGCACGAGTCGAAGCGGCAGCTACTCCCAAACTGGGAGACGTGATCCGGATCGCCGGAAAACACGAACGCTCTGCCGCAGAGGATCGTGTCGCCGAGGAAGTCTTCGCTGAGCTCGGCTTGGAAGAAGAAGAGCAGGGCGCCGCGAAGAAGGCGCTGAAAAAGGTCGAGAAGACCATGATGCGCCGCAGGGTCGTCGACGAGGGCATCCGCCTCGATGGTCGGGGCCCGAAAGACCTGCGACCGCTCCACGCGGAAGTCGGCCTGGTGCCGCGCACCCATGGATCCGGTCTCTTCCAGCGTGGCGAGACCCAGGTGCTCAACATCACCACCCTCGGCATGCTCAAGATGGAACAGATGCTCGACACGCTCGCCATCGAGGAGAGCAAACGGTACATGCACCACTACAACTTCCCGCCCTTCTCGGTAGGGGAAGCAGGGTTCATGCGCGGACCGAAGCGGCGTGAGATCGGACATGGTGCACTCGCCGAGAAGGCCGTGCTTCCTGTCGTGCCGACGAGTGACGAATTCCCGTACGCGCTGCGTCTCGTCTCGGAGGTGCTGTCCTCGAACGGGTCGACGTCAATGGCGTCGGTGTGTTCGTCGAGCCTTTCGCTGATGGACGCAGGTGTTCCAATCGTCGAGCCGGTCGCGGGTATCGCCATGGGTTTGATCTCGGTGGATGACAAGTTCGTCACGCTCACCGACATCATCGGTGCCGAGGACGCTCTCGGTGACATGGACTTCAAGGTTGCCGGGACCGCCGACGTGATCACCGCCTTGCAGCTGGACACGAAGATCGAAGGACTGCCCTCGGAAGTGCTGACCGGCGCGTTGTCGCAGGCCAAGGATGCCCGCCTGGCGATTCTCGATGTGATGCACTCGGCGATCGAAAGCCCGAGGACGGATCTCAACAAGTGGGCGCCGCGGATCGAGGCAGTTCGGATACCGAAGGACAAGATCGGAGAGATCATCGGTCCGAAGGGCAAGCACATTCGCGAGCTCGAGGAAGAGACCGGTGCTTCGATCGAGATCGAGGAAGATGGTGCGGAAGGCATCGTGCGGATCGGATCTCCGGACGGGGAGGCCCTCGAGGCCGCCAAGGAGCGGGTCCTGCAGATGGCGTTCCCGCCTGAAGCCGAGGTCGGCAAGGAGTACGACGGGGAGGTCGTGAACATCACCAAGTTTGGTGCGTTCATCAACATTCTGCCCGGACGCGACGGCCTGCTGCACATCTCCAAGATCGACGCCAATCGTCGTGTCGACCGCGTCGAGGACTACCTCGCGCTCGGTGACAAGGTGAAGGTCGTCGTCCGTGAGGTGGACCGGATGGGCAAGGTCAATCTCGATCTTGCTGCCGAGATCGAGCCGAAGCCAGACGCCAAACTCGGAGCAGAGCGCGGCGGCAATGATCGTCGTGACGACCGGCGGGGAGACCGCGGTCGTGGTGGCGATCGAAACCGTGGCGGAGACCGAAACCGTGGCGGAGATCGCAGTCGCGGCGGAGACCGAGGTCGTGGTGGCGATCGAAATCGCGGCGGAGACCGTGATCGCGGCGAGAGCAGCGACAAACCTCGACGCAAGATGGTCTCGTTCGAGGACGAGTTCGAAAAGAACAACGAGTCCTGAACGACCTCTCGAGAAGGAGAAGGGGCGGGCGATGCCCGCCCCTTCCTGCTATCCGAATCCCATTCGTGCTGCCGTCGAGCGGATCCAGGTGACGGCACCTTCGAGGTGGCCGAGAAGCAACGCTCCAAAGTACGCCCCGGCGAAACCGATGGCGACGCCGCCAAGGACGTCGGTCGGGAACCAGACACCGGCAATGATCCTGGCGACGCCGAGGACGACTCCGGAGATGGCGATCGTGGTCGCCCACCGGCGGTGGGCTTGTACCAGCGCCACACCCGTCCCGACGACGATGGCCACCGGGTGCGCGGGGAAGGAAGGATCGCGTGGGCGATAGAACAGCAGATGGACTTCTTCGAGGGCATCAAACGGACGCAGGCGGGGGATGACCGCGTTGATGACCTGCACGAAGACCGTGATCCAGGCCATCGTCAGGAGCACGCGAAGCACGGCGACCTGGAAGCGCTCGGTCTCTGCCTCGTTCCTTCCCGCAAACCAGAGCCATCCGAGCACGAGAGCGACAGCGACGGGGATCGCGTAGTCGTTGCTCGCGAATCGAACGAGGGCGTCTACCCAGCCCCATCGTCCGACGAGGTCGTTGAGCTCCCGGAACCACGCAACGTCGAGATCGTTCATGGCCGAACCTTCCGGAGGCGGCCACACATCCACGCCAGGGCGGCCGCCAGTGAGAAGCCGATCGCGAACCACAGCGCCTGGTAGTACCCGGCGAGGCCACCTCTCGTGTCGTTCACCGCTCGGGCCGACGCGAGTGACCGCCACGAGGCCGTTCCGCACGCCTCCGGGCCACCGGGCCCCCACGGACCGGCGATGAACAGGGGCTCGAGGAAGTAGAGGGCGACACCTGCGATGAGCAGCATCGTGCCGACTGCGGCCGAAAGGGTTGGACTCCGGGTGAGCCACAGGTGCTCACGACGTGAACGGACGGCAGCGATCTGAATCACCCCGAGCCCTGCCATGAACACCATCAGCAGGTACTGCCAGGTGAACAGGCCGAATACGACGACACGGTCCACCGCCGCCTCCTCCCTGCCAAGTCTATGCGGCGATCTACCCTTGGGGCATGCCCGAACTGCCGGACATCGTCGTCTACATCGAGGCGCTGGAGCGTCGCATCCTCGGCGAACCGTTGGAGCAGATCCGGGTGGTCTCGCCATCGGTGCTGCGCACGTATGACCCCCCGCTTGCCGCAGCACAAGGCTGTCGTGTTCTCGAGCTCAGTCGTGTCGGCAAGCGCGTCGTGTGGCGTCTGGAGGGAGACCTGTTCGTGGTGCTCCATCTGATGGTTGCGGGTCGCCTTCGTTGGAGCGCCGCGGGCGCCAAGGTTCCCAAGAAGGTCGGCCTGGCAGCATTCGACTTCCCGACAGGCACGGTGCTCTTGACCGAGGCCTCGCAGAAGAAACGTGCCTCGATCCACCTGCTGCGCGGCACCGACGCTCTGGCAGCGATCGATCCCGGTGGTTTGGAACCACTCACCATGACTATCGAGGAATTCGCGGCAGCACTGGCTCGCGACAACCGAACGATGAAACGAGCGCTCACCGATCCCAGGACATTCAGCGGCATCGGGAACGCCTACTCGGACGAGATCCTGCACCGGGCCCACCTGTCGCCGCTGCAACTGACCTCCCGACTCGATCCGGAGCACATCGGTGCTCTCTACGACGCGACGCAGAAGGTGCTGACCGAGTGGACAGACCGTCTGCGAGCGCAGGTGGGGGAGGGCTGGCCGGAGAAGGTGACGGCGTTTCATCC
>CBEVHI010000054.1:0-10544 GCA_965549635.1 uncultured bacterium
GGTCGTGCACGACGGATCCGCCACCACCGGAATCAGCGCGGACAACTCGGTCCCATCGGGCCCGTAGGCGTCGGTGTGGAAGACGCTGAAGCCGCCCGGGATCTCCACCGACACACCGCCTCCACTCGGCGGGAATGTGCCCAGCAGCGTGAACGACGCAGCCGAGTCGGCTGCACCGTACAGGGCGATCCCGTCGGCCGGCGCCAGCGCCGGCGCCACCGTGACCATCGCCGTGCATCCTCCCGGCGACAGCTCCACGAGGGGGGCTCTGTCCGGTGCCGCCGTCGCGGCCACAACGAAGCTGGCCGGGACGGCGATGGCAGGTATGCCGGCAGTGGCGGCCGCCACCACCTTCCCCCGAGACGCACCACTTATCGCGGTGCCCGCCTGCCCTGCAGGAGCGGCGACATGGATCCAAAGCGGGCGCGACTCGCCGGTTCGACCTTCCCGGTCGATGGCCCGCATGACGAAGACGTGACTTCCGACGCCTTCCGCGGGCCAGGACCACAGGTGGTGGACGACGGCGACAGCTGGCGCAATCTCGACGCTTTCGACAAGCCCGCCGGCATCCCACAGCTCCAGTCGGACAATCGGCTCCTGAGAGATGATGTCCGAAGAAAGTGAAACGTCGAAGTGTTCCTCAACGGTGCCGCCGAGGGCCGAGCCGGACAGCGTAACCGCCATGGGAATCGACGGGGGTGGGGGCACTGGCGAGCTGCCCGCCGGAGCCGTCGACGCCGGGTTGGAGGGGAGCGTTGTGGAGGTCTCACCGGAGGTGCACGCCGCCGCGACGATGGCCGCGACGAGCACGACCACAACACTACGCCTGGAGATCCCACGCATGTCGACAGTCTGCGCATGACGATGAGAGTTGCCTTAGCGTGAGCCACTCACCACTGAGCGTCCGCCTTGCTGCGCCGACGCTCAGGACGCCCAAAGACCCGGTGTGATAATGGTCCGCGTGAGACCGGTCGCTCGAAGAACCCTCTTGCTCTCGCTCGCGTTGACACTCGTCGCGGCCTGCACAGAGTCGGTGGAGCCTCCAGTCGGAACCACCACGACGACGCTCACACATTCGACCAGCGCACCAACCTCGACGACAACGGCGACCCCGTCGAGCCAGGCCGAGGCCGAGCCGCCGCCGCATCGGATCGGCATCCGCGGAACCGGCGCCACCGCAGAGTTCTTCGATCACGACACCGGTACGGTATTCGTGCCCATCGGACCCAACTTCCACCTGCTCGGTCCGGAACACGACTACTTCGTGGACCGACTGTTTTCGCCAGACCACTACGACCCGAGACGTGTCGACGAAGAGCTTGCGGCAATGGCCACACTGGGATACACGGTGGTCCGGACCTCGCTCGACCTCTGCAACGAAGACTGCATCGGCGCCTCCGGAGGAGGACTCCGAGACGCCTACCTCGACAACGTTGCCGACTTCCTCCGTCGCGTGCAGCAACACGGGCTCTTCGTGATACTCACGTCGAATGATCTGCCGTTGAAGGCAGGCTACATTCCCCGGGTCGAGGCGACGTGCTGCAGCCCTTTCGACGGTTACCTGAACAGTCACATCCTGTCGCCTGTCGGAGTGTCGGAATGGTCCCGCTACTGGAGTGACGTCCTCGAGGCTTTGATCGACCGTCGCGCACGGCTAGAAGCCGTCCTGGCCTACGAACTGCGCGGCGAACTCTTCCTCTCTTCGGACAAGCCTCCTCTGTCCCTCGCGTCGGGGACCGTCAAGACCGCCAACGGCAATACGTACGACCTCACCGACCCGACACAACGAGCCGCGATGGTCAACGACGGTGTCGCCTACTGGGTCGACACACTGGCAGCATCGATCCACAAACTCGATCCGACCGCCATGATCACTGTCGGGATCTTTCCACCGAACACCCCCAACGAGTGGCGACCAGGTGACACCCGTTTCGTCCCAGCCGTCTCCGCCTTCGCCGGCAGCTCCATCGACTTCCTCGACCTCCACGCATATCCCGGCTACCTGCCGCTGGCAGACCTGATGGAGAACTTCGGAGTCGAGGACTCGATCTCGATGCCGCTCGTCATGGGCGAGTTCGGCGGGTTCAGTTTCGTGTTCGGCTCGCCAGAAGAAGCGGCCGCCGGCATCGAGCAGTGGCAAGTCGAATCATGCCAGTACGGCGTCATCGGGTGGATGTTCTGGCACTGGACCGGAACCGCCGACCACGAAGTCTGGACGGGGAGTGAAGGGTCTGGAGCGATCCGCACCGTCCTCGCCCCAGTAAACCGGCCGAACCCGTGCCAGTTCGTAGACTTTCCATTCTTCCCGCCCGATCTTGCCCAGGGGATGCCGGTCAAGGCATCTCACTCACTCCCGGAAGGCCAGCCCGCAGCAGCCAATGACGGCTGGCGAAGCACGGCGTGGCAATCCGGAGACGGACCGCCTCAATGGATCGAGGTCGACCTGCAGCACGAGGCAACGATCGACGAGATCCTTCTGGTTCCCAGTCAATCCCCAGAAGGAAAGACCCGGCACCGCATTCTCGTTGCCGGAACCGACCATTCGTTTCGTACGATCGGGGAAGTGTCGGGGGTAACGGCCGACGGAGACGAACTTCGCTTCCGTCCTGCTGAGCCGATCTCCGGCGTCCGCTTTGTTCGCGTCGAGACGCTCTCCAGCCCTTCCTGGGTCTCGTGGCGTGAACTCGAGGTGCTGGGCAGTGCCGGTGGGTGAGAGGAGGCGCTCATCGCACCCTCAGACCGACCTGGTACATCGTGGGCATGGAGACCTTTGTCGTCAGGATCTTCACCGCCGTGGAGACAGGAAACGACCGAGATCTCCGCGGAAAGGTCGAACACGTGGGCTCAGGTGCATCTCGAACCTTTCATTCCCTCGACGAGCTCTCCTCGTTCCTCCAGCAATCCGACCGGAGACTGATCGACCGGGATAACCCAAGCTGATAGAGTCCCTGTGTTGATTGGGGTTGGAGATGTCAGATCTTCTGAACGTCACCACCCTTCGGCGTCCGCGCCTCGACGACCGGCACCGGGAGGTGGTGCACCACCGCCTCACCGTGGTGACTGCCGGGGCAGGCTTCGGCAAAAGTACGCTCCTGCGCGCGTGGGCCGAGCAGTCACCTTCCGTCGTACTGACGGCGACAGCGGCAGACCGCCCTGCGCAAGTCATGGCCGCTTCGCTTCTTGGGGGCCTGCGACTCCGTGCACCCTCCCTCGCTCTTCGAATCTCGGGTTCGGAATCCTTGCAGGAGACCGGCGGCGGTCCGGCGTTTGCCTCGCTGCTCGCGCAGACGCTGCGCCGAGGACTCCATCGCACTCTCACCCTCATCCTTGACGACGTAGACGAACTGGCAGGATCGGAAGCAGCAACGCTCATCGAAGCGCTCATTCGCCAGCTTCCCCCGACCATGCCGGTCGTCGTTGCCGGCAGGTCGGACCCTCCGTTCCGCCTGGCCCGGATTCGGAGCAGCGGAGACGTCCTCGATGTCACTGCCTCCGACCTGGCGTTCACCCCAGAAGAGACCAGTCGCCTCCTCGACCAGATGGTCCCCGACACCACTCCCGATGTTGCCGATGCGGTGCATCGTGTGACTGGCGGCTGGCCGGTGGCAGTGCGACTCGCAGCCGAAGCCCTCGGCGCCGCCCAACCCGATGAGCGCCCTCGCCTGCTCGCCAATGCAGCACGACCTGGCGGAAAGCTGTTCGCGTACCTCGCAGAGGAGGTTCTGGACACAGAGACCAAGGCAGATCGCGATCTCCTGCGAACCATCTCCGCCCTCGGTCCGGTCACCATGGAACTGTGCGAAGGACTCGGCATCGAAGATGCCCGGTCGAGGCTTTCGAGACTGCTCGGCAAGGGGGTCTACCTCGATGTCGATCACACCTCCATCGAACTGACGCCGCTGGTCACCGAGCATCTTCAGGCCCGATACCCGCTCGCTGAAGACAAACGGAGAGAGATCCTCCTCGCCGCCGTCGATTGGCACTGCTCTCGCGCCGAGTGGGCACAGGCCCTCGAACGGGCCATGCGAGCGGAGGATCCGGCTGCGATCACCAGGATCTTCTCTCTCCACGGTGCGACCCTGGCGGCGGGGGCGCCTCACTCATCCCCGAGGCCGTCGAGATCGTGGACCCGCAGGATCGTTCCCCGGAGATGACCCAACTCTGGGGCGAGGCACTGCAGTCCCTGGGCAGATGGGGCCAGGCGCTCGACGTGTACGAGTCACTTGCGAGCGACCGAACTTCGATCGATGCAGGTCTGGCGTGGAGGATGGGGCTCCTACACCACATGCGAGGGAACCTCGACGAGGCCCTTGCGATCTACGCGCGGGGACGTCAGGCCGACGACACCGACACGGCCATGCTCCTGGGCTGGTGGGCGAGCGCCGTGTGGGTCACCGCGGACGGATCCCGGTGCCGAGAGCTGGCAGAGGCAGGCCTTCGCTTGGCGCGAAAGCTGCAGGACGACAGGGCCCTCGCAAACGCCCACACGGTGCTGGCCATGCTCGCAGCCCTGGAAGGCGATCGGGCCGGGAACGAGGCGCACTACCTCCAGGCGCTGGAGAGCGCAGAGCGGGCAGGAGATGTCCTGCAACGAATCCGCATCCACAGCAATCGGGGGTCCCGTCACTACGAGGAGGGCAGCTATCAAGAATCGATCGAGGAGTCGAGTGAGGCGTTGAGGCTCGCGGAGCTCACCGGCATCGTCGTCTTTCGGGCACTTGCCCTCCTCAACAGGGGGCAGGCCACGCTCAGGTTGGGCAAACTGGACGAAGCCCAGGCCGACTTCGATGCCGCCAGAAGCCAGTGGGAGCGCCTCCAATCCAGGCAGGCAGCCTATGCGCTCATCGGCCGCGGGGACGTCTACCGGGTTCGCGGGGATCGTGCTCAGGCCCGAGCCGCCTACGAGCAGGCGATCGCTCTCGGGGAACCAGTGCACGACTCTCAAGCTCTGGTTCCAGGACTTGCAGGTCTCGCCCGCGTCGTCGCTCACGACGATCCGGACGCTGCGACCGCCTTCGCCGATCGTGCGATCGCGATAGGACCCTCACTCGGTCTCGTCGCGGCGCATGTGGCCCGCGGCTGGGCCAGACTGGCGGCCGGAGATACCCAAGCGGCAGCCGCTGAGGCCGACGAGGCCGGCCACATCGCATCGCTGCGAAGAGATCGAGCGGGTCTTGCCGAGTCGATCGAACTCCAGGCCGACCTCCGGTCGACGTTGACGGGCTCGAAACTCGATGAGGCCAGATCGATATGGGAACAGATCGGTGATCCCGTCGGCGTTGCCAGAGTCGACCTCGCCAGTGCGCGCCTGCTCGGCGCGTCAGTCGATGACCTTCGTGGCGTTACGGCTCGACTGAGGCGGCTCGGTGTTCGCGAGCTTGCCGAACAGGCCAGCCAACTCACCGATCGGACACTTTCGGAAAGGCGACCTGCCGTACGGATCGAGACGCTGGGGGGCTTCTCTGTTCTCGTCAGGGGCATCCCGGTGCGCGCCACGGTGTGGCAGTCCAAGAAGGCAAGAGACATCGTCAAGATCCTGGTTGCCAAACGGGGAACCGTCGTTCATCGCGAAGAACTGATGGAGATGCTGTGGCCCGGCGAGCCTCCAGAGCGCACCGCAAACCGGCTTTCGGTTGCGCTGACGGTGGTCAGAACGGTGTTCGATCCCGACAAGGAATACCCGCCTGATCACTACCTGAATGCCGACCGCACCAGTGTCGGTCTCGCGGACGGCGGCCTCGACATCGACGTAGCGACATTTCTCTCCGACGCGTACGCAGGACTGCGCAGCCTTCGACGGGGAGACATCGAAGCGGTCGACATGCTCGAAAGGGCCGAGTCCGCCTATCGAGGCGACTTCCTTCAGGAAGACCCGTACGTTGATTGGGCGGTTGGAACGCGAGAGGAGGCGCGCGCCGCCTATCTGTCGGTCGCGAGAGGACTCGCCGACCTGGCGAGCGAACACGGTGATCTCGACGCAGCTTGCCGCCACCATCTGCGCGTTCTGGAACTGGACCCGTACGACGAGGCAGCCCACCTCGGTCTGATCTCAGCGATGGACGCCAACGGCCGCCATGGAGAAGCGCACCGTCTCTACCTGCAGTACTCGGCGCGCATGACAGAGCTGGAGATCGAGGCAGCCGCGTTTCCGGCGGGCCGGCCGATCAGCAGTTGAACACGGCGCTTCCCGTGCTCGCCTCGGCGAACTTGTCCAAGCAGCTGAGGAGGGCAAGCGGTTTGAACACCTCGGTCAAAGCATCCTTCCCCCAATCGCACAGGACTTCGCCGGGTCCGTTGCCACATCCGGACGTGTCTGGCTCGGCCCCGCCGATCGACGCGATGATCGCCGCTTCGCGCAGAGTCTGTTTCATGATCGCCTTCTGGAGGCGAAGAAAGCGCCATAGGCAAACGGAAACCCGGCGCCGGCACCAAAGAAGGCCGCCGGACACGTCGCACCCCTGGTGGTCTTCACAGTGTCGGCAGCACTCGCTACGTCACCGACACCGATCACGACCACCGGTAGGCCCACCGCAACCTGCGCCTTGAAACCCAGCGAAGGAGCTTCCGGCAAGGCCGACGACCGGTTCGCCGACGGCATCGACGGGGCGCACCTGAAGTCTGATCAGCGGGAACGCGGCGCTGTCGGCCTCGACCGCGAGCGAGGATACTTCCGTGTTCGTCGCCTCGGGTGAGTCGCCGAGCGGCTCGTTGTCGACCGTTACCGACCCGTCCTGCGACTCGTGTAACGATCACTCCCGAGATCGTCACACTGTTTCCAAGTCACCGGCAGGCTCACCGCCGCTTCCAATCGGACGACCGCTCGAGCCGGCGTAGGCGTCTTCCCTACCTCTCAGCAAGCTGCGCCGCCTCGGCGAGATCGATGCCCGTAACTCCACCGTATCCGAGCGACCACAATGTGTCGGTCGTGGCGATCAGACCCAGTGACGAGTCGGAACCGGTGTAGATGTAATCTTCGAGCGCGTTGGCGAGGTCGAGCCTCACAATGTTGCCCTCGCCTGCATCAATGAACCAGGCTGCATCATTCGTGATCACCAACCCTGGATCGGCCCTCGGATCGGGTTGGAAGCTCAGGTCGACTCGGCGTACGATCTTCTCGGAGTCCGGATCGATGAGGAACAACGCTCCGTAGCCGACGACATCGGCCTGGTCCGGGTTCACCACATCGCTCAGCACCCACAGGCCGTCGGTAGTGGTTGCGAGTGCCGTCGGACCGGTCGCATGAATACTCATCGACCCGCCACCCAGATCCTCCACGTCGTACCCGAGGCCTTCGAACGTAGTCGTGATCTGGTTGTTCGCAGGGTCGATGCGGAGCAGACGGCCGGACTCGTAGTCGATCATCCAGAGCGAGCCGAAGCCGAACACAAGTGCCCCGTACCCGGCGGGGTGGGTGATCTCCGAGGCGCCGATCGTCTCCACGACCTCGTTCGTCGCAGGGTCGATTCGTTCGACTTCCGCTCCGCTGATCGTCGCCCACACCGCTCCTGCGCCCCCTACGACCCGCAGCGGGTGGGCTCCGGGTGCCGATGCCACTTCGGCGATCACCTCGCCCGTGTCCGGATCGACACGACGCACAACGGGGTCGCCGAACTCGTGTTCTGTCACCCACAGCGAGCCTTCCGCCGGTGTTACCGCGACGGGCTCACCACCGATGACGAAGCTGGTTCCCACCTCGACCCCGTCGACGTCGACTGCCAGCAACTCACCTGCGTCGCGCGATGTCACCCAGACGAGATCCCCATCTTGCGTGAAACCACTCGGTTCCACATCCAGCGAGATCTCCTGGAGTGTGACATCGAGCTGACGTGGCTTGGAGGGGTCGCCCGCCGACTGGGCCGGCGTTGGCCCCGGTTCGCCGCTGGTGGTAACCGTCGTTTTGGGCGGAACCGCAGTGACGCCCGGAGCTGCGACTTCACCTGTCTGTTCGCCGCCTCCGCACGCCGCTAGGAGGGCACTCAGACACACAGCCGCAAGAATCTTCCTCATCCTGACACCTCTCTGGCAACCACGATACGGAGGGCCCTGTGGGTGCCATGAGCGCCTACCTTCAGCTGACACTCAGACGCGCATGCATCCTGAGACCCAGTCGAACCGGGCTCACGTGCTGGTTCTCAAACCACGCACCGGCACAAGGACGAAGTCCGTCCAACTGGAGACAGGAGATGCGATGAGGATGATCCGTACGAAACGCCGGCTCCTCGCAGGGGTCGCGCTCGCCGTGATCGCCGCCTCATGCGGAGGCGGCGCCACCTCGACCACAGCGCAGACTTCCCCGACATCCGGCAATCCCAAGACAGCTACGTCGCCGGCTACCACCGCGCAGACACCGACAAGCTCCGGATCGGAGACCGGCTCCACGGAACTCGTCGTGAAGGCCTGTGACCTGCTCACGACCGAAGAGGTCGAAGCCGCCATCGGCACCCTTACCGCTTCACCCGAGTACTCGGCTCCCCCTTCCGGCGACCCGCTTCCCGTCTACTCGTGTTTCTACTCGTCTTCCGATGTTGACTTGCAGCTCGGAGTATTTGTGTATCCGGACAAGGAAACGGCCAAGGCCTTGTTCCAGACGGCCATCGACTCTGGAGGCGCCACGCGCATCGACGGGCCGGGTGACGAGGCGCAGAGCAACCAGCCGACAGGCGACGTGACGGTTCGAAGCGGTCGGATCGAGCTGTCGATCGACCTGTTCAGCAGCCTCTCGCTCGACCAAGAACTCGAGATCGCCAAAGACCTTGCAGCAAAGGCAGTCCCGAGACTCCCCTGAAGGACAGGTGTCGTTGGAAGTCGGTTGCCGGCCTACGGCGCTGGTGAAACCCGGCCTTGTCGCCACTCGGTTCACGGCCAGCCATAGTACGGTTCACCTTCGTGACCCTCGCTCTTGATGACTCCGACCGCGCGTCCCTCAATGGCGATCTCGGCCCGGCACACCGGCTGGCGATGCGGCTCATCGTCCGGGTGGCCGAAGCAATCAAGGCCAGCCATCTGCTCGACATCACCTCCGCACACATCGATTCATGCCTCTACCACGGCCGATCGGGACTCGACTTTGCCGAACGGTTCGTCGACGCAGGCGCGAGGGTAAAGGTGCCGACCACCCTCAACGTGTCGTTGCTCGACCTCCGTCACCCCGATCTCTACCGGGGCAATCCCAAGACCGCCGAACTGGCCCGCCGCCTCACCGAGTTCTACGAGGAAATGGGGTGTCGTCCCACATGGACCTGCGCTCCGTATCAACTCGAGCAGCGTCCGGAGTTCGGAAGTCACATCGCCTGGGCCGAGTCCAACGCCATCGTGTTCGCCAACTCGGTGCTTGGTGCCCGCACCGATCGCTACGGCGACTTCATCGACATCTGTGCCGCGATCACCGGCCGCGCGCCCGCCGCCGGGCTCCACCTCGACGCCAACCGGCGAGGCGAGGTGGTGTTCCGACTGAAAGGCGTGTCCGATCGCCTGCTCGACCTCGATGTCCTCTATCCGGTGCTCGGTCACCTGATCGGAGCTCGTGCAGCGAACCTGATTCCGGTGATCGATGGCCTTCCGGGGCGGCTCGACGAAGATCGACTGAAGGCGATCGGAGCGGCCGCCGCTTCCTCTGGGTCGGTTGCCATGTTTCACGCCGTCGGCTCCACGCCTGAGGCACCGACTCTCGAAGATGCTCTCGGGGGCCGGCCCGCGGCCCAGACAATTGCGGTGGCACCTGCGGACCTCCGGGCAGCCCGTGACCAGCTCACCACCGCGACCAGCACGGACCGGGTCGGCGCGGTCTGTGTCGGCACGCCCCACTACTCGGTAAGAGAGTTCGCCCGGCTCACGCAGCTGATCGGCTCACAGCGGGTGGCACCCGGAGTACAGTTCTTCGCCTCGACCGGCCGCGAGGTGCTCACCGAGATCGAATCGCGTGGATGGGCCGACACGCTGCGAGCCGCCGGGGTGAAGATCGTCACCGATACGTGCACTTACATCACCCCGATCCTCGCCCCCGTCGAAGGAGCAGCAATGACCGACTCGGCCAAGTGGGCCTACTACGCGCCGGGGAACATCGGCATCGACGTCGTGTTCGGCAGCGTCGAGGACTGTGTGGCTACCGCGGTCACCGGACGGGTGGTACGCGACGAAACGATCTGGGCCGATGTCTGACATCGAGAGACACGCGCCCGAACGGATCCTGGTGGCGGGCACTGCAGCCGGCCCGGTGATGGCGCTTGACGAACCGCTCAGCTTCTGGGGCGGGCTCGACGCCGAGACAGGCATGATCACCGACCATCATCACCCCCAGAACGGACAGTTTGTCGCCGGGACGATCCTGGTCATGCGGGCGGGACGGGGGTCGAGCTCGGCTTCCTCGGTCCTCACAGAGGCCATCCGGCTCGGCACTGCGCCGGCTGCAATCGTGCTGGGGGAACCCGACGAGATCATCGTGATCGGCGCAGTGGTGGCCGATGAGCTCTACGGCATCGTCGTGCCCGTGCTGGTCGTCGACGAGCCGACGTTCGCCAGAGTCGCTTCTGCGTCTTCAGCCGAGA
>CBEVHI010000055.1:0-10468 GCA_965549635.1 uncultured bacterium
GCACTCCCTGCGACGATCAACGCCGCAAGGCTGCTGGCAATAGCGATCAACTTGACGATCTTGCCCTTCAAATGAGTTCCTCCACAAACCTGAACTCGATGACCTCTCGGCCGACGACGGTCCGCTTCGCTGGGTAACTCGGGGGTGAATCGTGCAAGCCCGGGCGCCACACATCCCCGGTTTGACCCGGGAACCTCAGTTGTCATGTGCCGAGGCTTCCCTCTTCAGCCTCACCGGTCGGCAGCGCACCAACCCGCCACTCTCGTGGCGACTGTGGATAAGTTAGCAGTGGATTGCCCTGAACCTCAAGGGTATGCGGCAAATTCACTTCCCCGCCCCCCTACAGGGCTACCCTTGCACCGTGAACTACCGGGAACTCGAAGAAGCCCTCTGCCGACTCCCCACCGTCGATGCCGTGCGCATCGTCGGAGACAACGGACGGGTCGCCGAAGTCCACGTTCTCGCTGCCCCGGCCAAACCGCCCAAGCAGGTCGTACGGGACGTGCAATCCCTGGCGATGGCATCGTTCGGTGTCAGCATCGACCGGCGGACCGTTTCCGTTGTGCAGATCGAGCGCGGGGACCGAACGCCGGGAGACCGTCCGGCCATCCTCGACATCAAGGAAGTCCCCGTCGGCGCTCGAGTCACTGCTTCGGTCACGTTGGGATGGCAGGGAGAGGTCTTCGTCGGCGAGGCAGACGGGCCGGCAGCCTCCGCGACCCGTCTGCGACTCGTGGGAGATGCCACCCTGCACTCACTGGAACAGGCCATCGGAGATGACATCGGGCTTGCCCTGGCCGCGCTCGAGGTCGCGACGGTCGCCGGCCGTCCGGTGGCGATCGCCCAGGTCGTTGTGGTCTCGGGAGGCGAGGAGCGCACGATGGTCGGTTCTGCGCTCGCCGGACAGGACCAGTCCCAGGCCGCGGTCCGAGCCGTTCTCGACGCTCTCAACCGGTACGTGCCGCAGCTGCGACGCTGACGGCGATGCAGGCCACCTCAGGCTTCGGCGACACCGCAGTCACCCCTCATGAGCTGGCAACCATGGCCGCCATGGAGATCTACGCCCTCGGCGGCAACGCAGTAGATGCCGCCGTCGCGGCCAATGCCGTACAGGGTGTGGTCGCACCGGAGACTTGTGGCGTCGGGGGAGACCTCTTCGCCCTCGTCCACCGGCCTGGCGATTCCTCGCCGGCGACCCTGAATGCCTCCGGACGGGCCGGATCAGGAGTGGACGCCGCGCAGCTACGCGAGGCCGGGTTCACAAACATTCCATTCGACCATCCGGCGTCGGTCACGGTCCCAGGGTGCGTGGATGGGTGGAGTGCCCTCGTCGATAGGTTCGGTTCCATGCCCCTCGCAAAGCTTCTGGAACCGGCAATCCGCTACGCCGTCGATGGCTTCGCAGCCTCCTTGGAGCTCGCAGGGGCACTGGCGAGGCGTCACGACCAGCTGGAACCCGTCGCTCCGGAGCTCTTCGTTGCGGACCCGCCCGAGCCCGGTGTCCGTTTGTTTCGCAACGACCTGGCCAGGACACTGCGATCGATCGCAGAAGGCGGCCGGGAGGCGTTCTACGAGGGGGCACCTGGCCGCGCGATCAACCACGCCGTGAGGGGCCTCATCACCGCCGACGATCTTGCCGACTCCCAGGCCGAGTGGGTCGAGCCGATCTCGACCGATGTATTCGGATTGACCGGCTGGACCGTTCCGCCCAACTCTCAGGGATACCTCACCCTCGCTTCGGCCTGGGTCTTCTCCAGACTCGAGCCGCCGGCACGAGCCACCGACGCCGAGTACCTGCACCTGCAGATCGAGGCGTACCGTTCCGTCGCATGGGAGCGAGACGACCTCGTGACGGACCCGGAACGGGCCCCACTCCCCCCCGACCGCCTCCTTGCCCGGGACCGTCTGACCGATAGGGTTGGTGCGATCGACCGAAGCCACGCCGGATCATGGCCGCGCCCAGGACGGGCCCCTGGTGGCACCGCCTACCTGTGCTTCGTCGACCGCGAAGGCATGGGCGTGTCTCTGATCCAGTCCAACTTCACAGGCATCGGATCAGGCATCGCCGCCGTCAACGCCGGCTTCTTCCTGCAGAACCGGGGCGCAGGTTTCAACCTGATCGACGGTCACCCGAACGAGCTCGCCCCCGGTCGTCGCCCACTCCACACGCTCTCGCCGACCCTGTGGACACGCGACGGCCACCTGGACACCGTCATGGGAACTCGTGGAGGGCGCTACCAACCGCAGCTGCTCCTGCAGCTGGCCTCCTTCCTCTTCTACCTCGGAATGGACCCGGGGCAGGCCCAGCAGCGCCCCCGCTGGGTCTTGGAAGACTCGGGTCCGCGGTCTCGACTGAAGGTCGAAGCCGGTATGACCGACGGTCAAGTCGCCGCCCTCGAGCAGCACGGTCATTCGGTAGAGCGGACCGAGAGTTACGAACGAGGTTGGGGACCCGTGTCCGTCATTCGCGTCGACTCCAACGGACTGAGGATCGCGGCGGCCGACCAGCGTGTGGCCACGGCGAGCGCCGCTACCCGGTGATGGTGACCTTTCTCATCGTTCGACATGGCGAGGCGGAAGGCAACCGCGACCACCGTTTCATCGGCCAGGAGGATGTCCCGCTCTCACCGCTCGGCCTCCAGCAGGCCGAAGCCGTGGGCGAAAGACTCGCCGACCTGGCGATCGAGCAGATCGTCTCCAGTGATCTGCAACGCGCCGTCGACACCGTGCGACCCCTCGCGCGCCGACTCGGACTGGAGATCCAAACGGACAGCCGCTTCCGAGAGATCGACAACGGTGCGTGGAGGGGGCTACTCCCTACCGAGATCGCCGACCGCTGGCCCGACCTCTGGGCACGCTACCGCAACGGTGAGGACGTGCCGAGGCCCGACGGCGAGACATGGGCCGAAGTTCGCCGCCGTGTCGTCGGCGCCCTCAGATCTGTTGCTCATGCCGCCGCGGATGACCGCCTGATCGTCATCTCCACCCACGGCGGTCCCACCCTCGCGCTCGCATCGTGGGCTGCCGGCCTTCGCCCGAGGGGCAACCTCTATCAGGTGCCGCTGGTCTTACCGTGGAACGCCTCCATCACGACGATCCGGACGCCACGCCCCCGGCTGATCTCGTTCAACGACGTTGGGCACCTCCCTGCGGACCTGCAGCGGGCAGCCGGCCTCGGCTTCTTGAGAACGTGAGCAGCCAACAGCCAGCAGCCAGCAGCCAGCAATGCGTCTCACCTCGAGAGCGCGCGCGGCAACCCTCCTTCTGACGACTGGTGGCTGGTGGCTGGTAGCTGGAAGCTGGGAGCTTGCATGTAGCATCCGCAGCCGACGAGCGTGAAGGCCATGAAGGATCACCACGACAACCCTCGATCGTCGCGCATGCTGGCGACACTCTCCCTCGCCGCCCTCGGCGTGGTCTACGGCGACATCGGGACCAGCCCGCTCTACGCGATGCGGGAGTCCTTCCTCTCCCACGCAGGCATTGCCGTCAACTCCGACAACGTCCTCGGTGTGCTTTCGCTGATCTTCTGGTCGCTGATGATCGTGATCTCCGTCAAGTATCTGGCTTTCGTCATGCGGGCCGACAACAACGGTGAAGGGGGCGAGGTCGCGCTCACGGCGCTGATCGTGCCACAGCACAAGCGCGGCCTGACCCAGGGTCGAAGGGTGCTCATCCTCATCGGTCTGTTCGCCACGGCCCTGCTCTACGGAGACGGCATGATTACGCCTGCGATCTCGGTGCTCAGCGCCGTCGAGGGACTCGAAGTTGCGACTCCTAACCTCCAGGGCTACGTCATACCCATCGCCGTGGGCATCCTCGCCGCCCTGTTCCTCATCCAGCGGCACGGGACCGGAACCGTCGGATCCATCTTCGGTCCGGTCATGGTCCTCTGGTTCTCGACGCTCGCGCTGCTGGGCATCATGCACATCGCCCAGAACCCAACGGTGCTGACTGCCCTGAGTCCCGTGCACGCTGTCCGGTTCTTCCTGGAGAACAAGGGCGAAGGCTTCCTCGCCCTGGGATCGATCTTCCTGGTCGTCACCGGCAGCGAGGCACTCTACGCCGACATGGGACACTTCGGCAGGAAGCCCATCGGCCTGGCATGGTTCGCTCTCGTCCTCCCTGCCCTCGTGCTGAACTACTTCGGCCAGGGTGCGTTGGTCATCTCCGATCCGGCAGCAATCGACAATCCTTTCTACCGCATGGCGCCAGAGTGGGCTCTCTGGCCGCTGCTGATCGTCGCAACGGCTGCAACCATCATCGCCTCTCAGGCACTCATCTCCGGCGCTTTCTCGCTGACCGTTCAGGCCGTCCAGCTCGGCTATCTCCCCCGACTCCGCATCCTGCACACCTCCGAGACCGCCTCCGGCCAAATCTACGTTCCCGCGATCAATTGGGCCTTGATGGTCGCCTGTATCGGCCTCGTCCTCGGATTCCGGACATCCGGTGGTCTCGCGGCGGCGTACGGGGTGGCAGTCGCCACGGCAATGGTCGTGACGACGCTGCTCTTCTTCGTCGTGACGAGAGAGCGGTGGAAGTGGGCGAAGTGGTCCTCCATCCTCGTCGCCGGCGGCTTCCTGGTCGTTGACCTCTCCTACTTCGGCGCCAACTTGTTCAAGGTGCCCGAGGGCGGCTGGTTCCCACTCGTGATCGGTCTGGCGATCTTCACGCTGATGACCACGTGGAAGCGCGGGCGCGAGTTGCTGGCCGCGCGGCTCCACCACGGCGAGCTGCCAATTGAACGGTTCATCCAGTCGATTGCAGCGCAACCGCCAACCAGAGTTGCGGGCACGGCAATCTACCTGTCGTCACGACCGGGAGCTGCGCCTCCGGCCATGCTGCACAACTTTCGCCACAACGAGGTGCTCCACGAAACGATCGTGATCGTCTCGATCGCCACAAGCGACGTACCCCGGGTTGCCGGTGCCCGCAGAGCCAAAGTCTGGGACCTCGGCGATGGCTTCTTCCAGGTGGTGCTCTCCTATGGCTTCATGGAGGAGCCGAATGTCCCGGAGGCGCTCGGCAACATCGTCCACACCGGCTTCGGCATCAGCCCCGAGCGCTCCACCTACGTGCTCGGCCGCGAAACCGTCCTGGCTACCGAACGAGAAGGCATGGCACTGTGGAGAGAGAAGCTCTTCGCAATGATGGCACGCAACGCTACGAGCGCGGCGAGCTTCTTCCAGCTGCCGGCCGACAAGTGCCTGGAGATCGGCACGCAGGTCGAGATCTGAGGCCTACGCCTTGAGTCCTTCCAGCACGATTCCCCACTCCCTGTCGCTCAACTTCACCGACGGATAGATGCCGACTCGATCGAGCCGTCCCTCGTATCGATCGCGCAGACGCTCCCCGAGTTCGTCGACGGGAGCGACAATGGCGACCTCCTGCAGCATGTCATCGCTGACGAGCGCGCCCATCGCCTCCCACTCCCCACGCCGACTCATTGCCGACAACGCCGGCCCCAGGTCCCAACCGTGGAGTTCGAGAATCCTGCGGTAGGCAGGCGTCGACGCGTAGAAGGCAACCTGCGCCTTCGTTCGTTGCACAGCGTCGGCGATCTCTGCGTCGGAGCGGCCAGTTGCCACAAGCACGCTTGCACTCACCTGCACCTCTTGGCGATCCCGACCGGCGGCGCGTCGCCCCTCCGCCAGTCTTGGGCCGACGATCTCATCGAGCGAGCGGATCGTGTGGAACGGATGGACGTGGAATCCGTCGGCTACCTCGCCGGCCAGCTGCGTCGAAAGGGGACCGACGCCGGCCAGCCATATCGGAATCGCCGGATCCGGGATCGGACCAGGGTTGAAGAAGGGTGTCATCAGGGTGAACCGGTAGAAGTCGCCACGATGGTTGAGCCGCTCACCATCTTGCCAGCTCGACCAGATCGCCCTCAGAGCCGCAACGTAGTCTCGCATGCGCTCCACCGGTGCTCCCCATTCAGTCGAGAAGCGCCCCCGGATGTGGGCCGAGACCTGGGTTCCCAGTCCCAACATGAACCGCGACTCCCTGGCCAGATCCCAGGATGCCATGGCGGTGATCATCGGTGACCGAGGGAACGCGACGGCAACTGCGGTCCCGAGTTCGAGCCTTCCCGATGTCGCTTGGGAGACAGCGGCAAGCACGACAAACGGATCATGGGTGGTTTCCGAAACCAGGAACCCGTCGAATCCGAGAGAGGCCGCAGAGCGGGCGAGATGCGTCGCCTCTCCGATCCCACAACCGGGCGCATAGAAGTCGATGTTCACGTCTCGGGATCGTAACAGTCCAGATCTCCCAAATTCTGGGCCAGTCCGGGTTGCAGGTACCGGGCTCGTGCCCCTAGCCTCCCTTGGGGCCTGTGCTGGGCCTGGAAGCTGAGAGGCAGAGTATTTTGCGTGTGCCACGTCTAGTGGCGGCCGGGCTCTGGATGACGGTTGCGTTGCTGGCAGTTGCCGGGTTTGCAGCCTTTTCGCCGGAGCCGGCCACCGAACAGACCACCCCTGCTACTACCACGACGTTGGCCGTGCGCGGATCCGCGACCGGCCAGGTCCTGGCGCGCGCGCTCGCAGCCGGAATGCGCTCCGGACCGGTGCGCACCGTCTCCCCCGAAGCCGCACAGGAGAACGACGTTCTCGACTCGCTGCGCGTCGAGCGATACATCGATCCCCCACCAACCACGACGACGGCCCCGCCGGTAGCAACCACCGCCCCGGCAGCGACGCCTGCTGCGACGAGCAGCGACACGTTCATGTCCGCAGATGAAGTACGAAGCATCATCTCGCTGTTCTTCAAACCGGCGGATGTCGACACCGCGTTGACGATCGCCAAGTGTGAGTCCACGCTGAACCCCAACAACGTCAACTCCTCCTCGCAAGCTTCCGGTCTGTTCCAGCATCTGCCCCGCTACTGGGCCGAGCGCAGCGCCAAGGCCGGGTGGGAAGGCGCCGACATCTTCGACCCCTACGCCAACGTCGCAGTCGCCGCATGGCTGAAGTACTACGACGGCGGTTGGACACACTGGACCTGCTACAAGGGCTGAGCTCGCTTCGCTCACAGCTCACAAAGATCTCACACCAAGATCACGTGAGGCAACCCTCTGGCCGGAAGCTGGCGACTGGCCGCTGAAATCGGTCGTCAAAGCGTTCCAAAGCAGAGCACGTCAAGCAACGCTCTGGAGTATGCTCGGCTGCATGAAGCGACTCTTCAAGCTCACCGGGTTCCTGGCCGGCCTTGGCGCGGCCGTCTGGCTGATGCGGGATCGGCTGATCTCGCTGGCACTGCCGAGAGAACCCGAACCCCCGACCTTTCGTGTTGCCCCGGCGACCGAACCGGAGGACCTGACGGTGATCAAGGGAATCGGAACCGTGTTCGCCGGCAAGCTGGAGGAACACGGAATCACCACATTGCACGCTCTCGCCAATGCGGACCCTTCGACCATCGCAAGTCAGCTCGATACGTCGGAGACACGCGTCGAACCGTGGATCGTCGAGGCTCGCCGAAGGACCGCCACGTCCTAGGTCAGTGGTGTCGGCGAGCACATGACTCGTGTCAGGGCACCGGGGGGGTCCTTGCCTTTGCCAGGGTGAGCGGCAAACCTCATGCTCACGACGGCCAAAGGAGTTCGAGCGTGGACTACGTCCTCGACACCTGTGTACTGCTCGCCGACCCGAACGCACCACTCCGCTTCGACGAGCACCCGGTAGTCCTCCCGCTCGTAGTGATCGAGGAGCTGGATCGCAAGAAGACCCGTCCCGATGACGTCGGAACCAACGCCCGCTCTGCTCTGAGGCTGCTCGAAACGATGGGCGCTTCGAGGAGCGGAGGGCTGCGCGAGGAAGTCGACCTGCCGAGCGGTGGCTCACTGCGGATCGAGCTGAACGGAACGAAATCGGATCGCCTGCCCGGGGTTCTCGATCCCGCCACAACCGATCACCGCATCCTGGCAACCTGTCTGAACCTGACCGACGCGGGCAGGGAACCGGTCCTGGTCACCAAGGACGCTGCTCTGCGGATCAAAGGAGCCCAGTTGGGCGTCGCCGTCCAGGACTACAGAGCCGACACGATGCCGGTCGACCAGATGTACTCGGGAGTCACCGACCTGACGGTCGACTCGGCAGTCATCGACACCCTGTACACCGAGGGCAAAGTCGTGCTCCCGATGGTCGAAGCTGCCGTCAATCAGTTCTTCGTCCTCCACGGCGGCCCTTCACAGTCGGCCCTCGCCCACGTGATCGAGAGCGAACCGGAAGTGGTGGTTGGACGCGTTCCCCGGACCCGACGAGCATTCGGCGTCGAGCCCAAGAACGTCCGGCAGACCCTGGCACTGAACCTGCTGCTCGATCCGGACATTCCGGCGGTCTCGTTGATGGGCATGGCAGGGACCGGCAAGACGTACCTCGCTCTGGCGGCCGGCCTCGAACAGGTGCTCGAAGCCGGACGCTATCGACGGGTCTCCGTCTACCGTCCGTTGGTGGCGGTGGGACGCCAGGAGGTCGGATATCTTCCCGGTGACCTGGCCGAGAAGCTGGCACCGTGGATGGCCGCGGTACACGACAACCTCTATGCGCTCTTCTCGGATGCAGGCCCACAGGGTGCGCGAGAGGCCATCACCGAGTTGACGGATCGCAACGTGCTCGAGCTTGCGTCGATGACCTATCTGCGCGGCCGTTCCATCACCGGCGAGTTCGTCATCATCGACGAAGCTCAGAACCTCGAACTGTCGACGCTCAAAGTCATCCTGACGAGGATGAGTCGCGATTCGAAGGTGGTCTTCTGCGGTGATCTCACCCAGGTCGACAACCCCTACATCTCCCCTTATGGCGGCGTGGCAGCACTCATCGAGAAGTTCAAGGGAACCAGCCTGTTCGGTCACATCACCCTGGAGAAGTCTGTGCGGAGCCCGCTCGCCGAGATGGCGGCCAACATCCTGTAGCTGCCGGACAGGATCCCTCGCAGCTACAGCCGGATCTTGCTCACATAGGCTGCCTGCTGCACCGTGAAATGGCCTACCACCCCGTAGGTGGCGAAGGCGACGCCCAGCGACAAGGCGACAGCGGGGACGCCGTACTGGGCGAGTGGTGCGCCCGGGAGTGCCGAGGTGATCCCATCGATCCACCAGATCGCCCCCACCGGGCTTGACCACTGGAACACGAGGAACCCCAGGAACACCGCCAGCAGCGCGGCGATGTTGATCCCCCGATACGCACCGCCGGAGCCGTACAGGTCCCTCGAGAGGTAGGAGCGCCGACGCACCAGGAAGTAGTCGGCCATGAAGACACCGAGGATCGGAGTGAGGACGCTGATCAGGAAGCTGATCACCCCGAAGAGATCCCTCGTCCCAATGAGGATCGCCGCGGCAGCGGCCACGACCGGACCGACGGCCCAGCCGGCCCATGCCGGCAGCCGGACGCCGGACGAGCGAAGTGCCAGAGCCGGCATTGCCAGAAACAGCGCAGGCTGATCGACTTCACCGCCGAGAATCCATGCCAGAAGTACGAGTCCGACGGCCGTCCCCAGGCCGGGACCACCGAAGGCGACGATCACCTCGCCCGGGTCGACGACGCCCGGTGCAACCGCAGCGGCGAGACCTCCCGCCATCAGCAGAAGCAGAGCGGGTACTCCGAATCCCGCGCCGACACCGGCGGACGCCGAGCTTTCGTTGGAGACCGAGCGGGCGGTGTCGACGACGAGCGGAAAGAAGAGCACACCGAGGCCGAGCACCATGTCGACACCGAGCCAGAACCACGGCGATGGCGGCTGGGCCTGCAGGGCGGAGATGTCAACCTCGGTGGAGAGTCTCCACACGATCCACAGTGCTGCCACCAACCCGCCCCAGAAGGCGACTCTCCGGACCCACCAGCGCAGCGCCGAGGTGCCGAATGCGCCAAGGACGAGAGCCAGAACCGCCGCGCCGACGATCCCGGGGGTGACACCTATGGACAGACCGAAAGCCGCCATGGCGGCGTCGAAGGTGACCCCGATGACCCGCAGCTCGAGGGCACCAAGGGTGATCATCAGAACGAGGTGGACCGGCAGGTACACCCAGCTGCCGACCACGCCAAGGGCGGGTTTGAGCATCAACACCGCCCCCTCTCCGTAGGCGGCACCGGGTCGGGCGGTTGCCCACAGCAAACCCACCGTGATCACCACGCCCAGGGGAACCGCGAGAAGGAGTTGGGTCGCGGAGAGCCCCAGTCCACCGAACGCAGGCTTGACCATCAGCTCGAAACCCACGACCGCAACCGGCACCCCGATCGTCACCGCCCCCCAGAGGCTCGTCAGTTCGACCGCGCTCATCGGCTCGTCGGCAGAACCACGCAGCGCTCCGAATCGATGCATGACGGCGAGTCTAGGTTCGCCAACCCTGCAGTGAGCCGAAGTGAAGATCGGCAGTCAGTGACCAACAGCCAACAGCCAACAGCCAACAGCCAACAGAGATCTCACACCAAGACCACTTGAGGCAACCCTCTGGCTGGAAGCTGTCCGCTGT
>CBEVHI010000056.1:0-10273 GCA_965549635.1 uncultured bacterium
CTCCCCGACCATCCCCACCAGACACCAAAACCGGTGGGGGGTCGAAAGGTCCCCGGCGGGTTCGATTCCCGTCCGCCTCCACTTCACTAAAGCTCCAGAGACCCTGAGCTGTCACACTTGCCCGACAACTGCGCCGTACCGTTGCTGGGCAGCCTGGGCTGACGTTCCAAGCAGCTCACCTATCTTGCTCCAGGGGATCCCAGCAGTTCGCGCTGCGGCGACTGCTTCGAGGATCTGCCGTTCGCTACGGGCGCGGGCCACAGCGGCACGCTGTAGGAGATACTCCTCGGCGGGTCGTTCATCACCTTCGGCTGGTTCGTAGTTCTCAAAGCGCTGAGCGAGTTCGTCAGCGTGATCGAGTATCTCTTGGATGGATCTGGGCATCACGGTCACCTCAGGAATCTTGGTCGGGCAGGCATGGCGTGCACGATGAACTCAACACCTTCGCCGGTCGCCACACCGATCTCGAGCAGGTTCCCAGCCGCGTCGGCGCCGATCAACATGATCAGGTCGTCAAGGCCGAACACTCGAATTGGGTTGCGATAGGCGTGCAGCATGTCGTCGTCACCAACCCCGTGCTTGCGGGCGGTCGCCACAATCACGGGATCCATGATATCAACTTAGCTTGATACCCAGGCAATGTCACCCAGTCTTCGGAACTGGAGACACCGACGGAGCCCGTAGGTGTCCGTCAGGTGTCCGTCAGACACTGCGAAAGGACCGAAGGCAACGCGAAAGCCGCTTGTGGGTCAGTTGCCCCAAAACCCCAACGAAACAGTGCCACTCTCACATCAACGCGAGAAGTCTGCAGGCGTCACGGCAGAGCCGTGCTCCTGAGTCCCGGCGGGTTCGATTCCCGTCCGCCTCCGCCACTGGTCCCCCCAGCGAGGCCCCAGGGCCGAGCGATGGGGGGAAGGTACCGCAAGGCGAAGCCGCCGCGGTAGGGGGGCCAGCGGTTCCTCCCACCCACCAGGGCTCCCCGACCCTGTCGGCGACGACCGCTCCACGCTCGTGTCGGCGTTCACCCGGCGTTCACTCTTCCGTCGTCTTTCGGTCACCTCTGGCGCGTACCCTTGGGCACCGGTCGGGTCAACACAGAATGCGCGCAGCCCGATGGGTTGGGTGCTGAGGAGATGGGAGCAGATGGTCGACGGAAAGGGCGGTAGGCTCGGTCCAACAGGCGTCGACGCCTTCCAAGGCTCCACACCGTGTCGTGCAGGAGACCGGAGCCGATCCGTTCAGCAGCAGCGATGTTCGCAGGCCGGCCTTTGAGGGGGATGAGCAGCATGGTGGAGGGATCTGGATGATCGTCCACAGGGAAGATGGCGAACGGAGCCTCGGCTCGGAGCCGTCCAACGTCTTCGACATGGCGGGTCTCAGCGTGTACTACGGTGAGTTTCGGGCGGTCCGCGACGTCGACATGCAGATACGGGCGAACGAGATCACCGCCCTCATCGGTCCGTCTGGCTGCGGGAAGTCCACCGTACTTCGCACGCTCAATCGGATGAACGATCTGATTCCGAACGCCAGGATCGAGGGTTCCGTCAACTACCACGGGTTCGACCTGTACGGTGCCGACGTCGACCCGGTCCAGATTCGCCGGCGAATTGGCATGGTGTTCCAGAAGCCCAACCCGTTCCCCAAATCGATCTACGACAACGTGACGTTCGGCCCGCGACTTGCTGGCTCGACAGAGGATCTCGATGAGGTTGCCGAGGACTCGCTTCGACGGGCGGCACTCTGGGACGAAGTGCGCGACAAACTCGACCAGTCGGCCATGACGCTGTCGGGTGGACAGCAGCAGCGTCTTTGCATTGCTCGTGCGATCGCCACAAAACCGGACGTGATCTTGATGGACGAGCCTGCTTCGGCGCTCGATCCGATTGCGACACAGCGGATCGAGGAACTCATGTTCGAACTCAAGCGTGATTACTCGATCGTGATCGTGACCCACAACATGCAGCAGGCTGCAAGAGTCAGTGACAGGGCGGCGTTCTTCAACGTCGATGCTCGGGAGGACGGCGCTCGAACGGGGATCCTCGTAGAGTTCGACATGACCGACAAGATCTTCACGAATCCCAGCCTCAAGACGACCGAGGACTACATCACAGGACGGTTCGGATGACCGAATTGCGACGGCGGTTCCACGAACAGCTCGACGATCTGGAGCAGCTCGTGATCGAAATGGGACGAAGCGCCGACATTCAGGTCGGACGTGCCGTACACGCCCTGTTGACAGCGAGCACCTTGGAAGCCGATGCCGTAGTGGCCGGTGACAACGATCTCGATGAGATGTACATGGAGGCTCATCGGAGGTGGCTGGTCATCTCTGCGGAGCAGCAGCCCGTCGCCGGGGACCTGCGGCTTCTGGTTGCGCTCCTCCACATGATCGTCACGCTCGAAAGGATGGGGGATCAGGCGGTCAATATCGCCAGGGCTACCCGCTCGGTCATCGATCTCCCAATGAGCGAACCGATCGTCGAAGTGATCCAGGAGATGGGCGATCTGGTCCGCCCCATGATACGTACCGCGCTCGACTCGTTTCTTCAGAGAGACGTGGAGCTTGCGCAGACCCTTCCCCGCCTCGATGACCCCGTCGACCGGCTGAACGACGAGATGTACGAACGGGTTCTCGCCAGCGACCATGGAGAGCGAGGCCTCCAGTGGGGGGTGCGGATGATCATGGTGGCACGTGCCCTCGAGCGAGTTGGTGATCAGGCCGTCGACATCGGCGAGCAGGTCGCGTTCTTGTTGACCGGTGAGCTCGTGGAGTTTTCGGGGTTCGATGACGAATGATTCGCCGCGGGTGCTGATTGTCGAAGACGAGTCGACGCTCGCCGCCTCCGTGCGCTTCCATCTGGAGCGAGAAGGATTCCGCGTGGATGTGGCGCTCGATGGTCCTCAGGGCCTGGAGTTGTTTCACAAGCGTCAGCCCGATGCCGTACTGCTCGATCTGATGCTTCCCGGCATGTCGGGAATGGATGTCTGTCGCCAAATCCGGATGACCTCGGATGTACCGGTGATCATGGTGACGGCGAAAGATGCCGAAGCGGACGTCGTGGCAGGCCTCGAGGTGGGAGCTGATGACTACGTGACGAAGCCGTTTTCGGTACGTGAGCTTGTCGCACGAGTGAGAGCCAATCTGCGCCGGCCGGTGGAGACGAATGCTCCGGAGACGCTCTCCGCCGGTCCGGTGAGCTTGGACTTGGTCCGACATGAGCTGCGGGTGGATGGTGAGGAAGTGCAGCTGCGCCCCAAGGAATTCGCCCTTCTCGAGGCGCTGCTGTCCGAACGTGGTCGCCTCGTCAGCCGAGAAACGCTGCTCGATCAGGTGTGGGGACCGGTCTTCTACGGAGATACGAAGACTCTCGACGTCCACATTCGGAGGCTACGAGCGAAGATCGAGAAGAATCCACACGCGCCGGAGCTGATCCTGACGGTGCGGGGGTTCGGCTACAAGTTCGCCGATGTCTAGTCCACGGCGCGTTCACACCACCCGGTTGGTAATCGCTGCGGCGCTTGTGTTTGGGGTGGTGGCGGTGGTCGCGGAAATCGGCACACTTGCGCGGTGGGTGGGCGTCTTGGCGGCTGTCGTTGTGGTCACTGTCAACGCGTGGGCGCTGGCCAGGCGCGAGGAGCGGCGCATCCATGCCCTCGGTGATCGGGTCGAGTCCGCCGTCTCGGAGGCTGGAGGCGGGATCATCCGGCGCGCCGGAGATGACCTGGATCGACTTGCTCGTGCAATCAGCGCCCTGATCCGGGTAGCGGAAGCGGAACGAACCACGGGGGCAAAGGTCGGTCAGGAGCTGTCCGTCGTCCTGGCAACGCTCGATGAAGGCGTTGCCATTGTCGATCAGACCGGGGAGTACGTGTTGACCAACGAGGTTGCACGCTCAATGCTCGGCAGCGGCGGAACCATTCCGAGTCCCCGGCCCCCCGCTTCCCTGAGGAGGCTGCTAGCGGACGTTCGAAACGGCGCCACTACGGCGAGCGAGGTGTTTGAACATCGACGTCCGCCGCGGTGGTTGCGGGCGACTGCCCGGCCTATCGATGCTGATCGGGTCTTGATCGTGCTTCGTGATGTGACCACCAGCCGGCAGGTGGCCGCGATGAGAACAGACTTCGTTGCCGATGCGTCTCACGAACTCAAGACACCCGTCGCGGCGTTGCTCGCCGCGAGCGAAACGATTCAGACGGCGTTGCCCGACGATCCTGATACCGCGACCATGTTCGCCGACCGCCTCCACACAGAGGCTCTCCGTCTCGTTTCGTTGGTCAGCGACCTCCTCGACCTTTCGCGTTTGGAATCCGAGATTCCCGTCATGGAGGTGGTAGATCTTGCCCAGATAGCGCGCAATGAGATCGAGAAGCGCCAAGCTGCTTTCGCCGACGCAGGTATCGGTCTCGTCAGCCGGCTGTCAGAGGTCTCGGTGCAAGGAGATCCCGGTGAGATCACTCTGGCGATCGGCAATCTCCTCGACAACGCTCGCGTCTACTCGTCGGCGGGCTCGGTGGTACGAGTCGAGGTCTCCACGAGCGACAAGGAGGCCTTGCTGTCGATCATCGATCAAGGCAGCGGAATTCCGGCACGCGACATCCCGAGAATCTTTGAGCGCTTCTATCGGGTCGACACCGCTCGATCACGCAGCTCGGGTGGTACCGGTCTGGGACTGGCGATCGTCAAACATGTCGTTGAACGCCACGGAGGGCGTATCGAAGTGGAAAGCGCACTGGGAGTCGGTTCGGCCTTCCGTCTCTGGTTTCCTCTGTACAGCTAGTTGTGACAATCGGGAACGTTCACTCGGAGTTCACGTTCCCGCAAGTTGAAGGTCACGTGGCTTCGATAACTTTCCGAATGGCCGGACTCCCCGAAGGCGGTTGTCCGTGCGTCTCACAGTCCAGGGAGGAAGGACGACATGAAGTCACTGAGGCCGAAGCTTCTCGTAGCGACACTGGTGCTGGCGCTGGTTGCAGCGGCTTGCGGGAACACGGGATCCACGCAGGACGGGGCAGCCACGACCGCCGCGGGTGGAGGAAGTGGGTCGCTAACTGCCGACCTGTTGGGCGCGGGCGCCTCGTTTCCGGCGCCGCTGTATCAGGAGTGGATTGGCGAATACACGACGAGTGTGCAGTCGAGCATCTCGATCAACTATCAATCGATCGGTTCCGGCGGTGGGGTTGAGCAGTTCATCTCTCAGCAAACCGACTTCGGGGCGTCCGATGCGTTCTTGAAGGATGACGAGATCAAGGCCGCGCAGGACGCTCGCGGTTGCGATCCAATTCATATTCCTACGGTGTTTGGCGCTGTGTCCGTTGCGTACAACTTGGAGGGTGTTGACTCTCTGACGCTGTCGGGACCAGTCCTGGCGGATATCTTTCTTGGGAACATCTCGAAGTGGAACGACGCCGCAATTCAGGATCTGAACCCGGGTGTGAGCTTGCCGGATGAGAACATTGTTGTTGCGCACCGATCGGACGGTTCGGGTACGACGAGCATCTTCACGACCTATCTGAGCAGTGTCTCCGATGCGTGGAAGAACGGTCCAGGTGCCGGCAAGGAAGTCGAGTGGCCCGCAGCGAACTCGGTAGGCGGCGAGAAGAACGACGGCGTCACCGCGCAGATTCAGCAGAATCCGGGCGCCGTCGGCTACATCGAGTTGTCCTTCGCGATCGAGACCGGCATCCCCGTAGCCAAGATGACCAACGATGATGGCAACGCCATCGAGCCGACTCTCGAATCGACCGCTGCCGCTGCGGATGGCATTCAGATACCGGAGGACTTGAGGTTCAACATCCTCAATGTTGGTGGACAGGGCTACCCGATTGCAGGCGCGACGTGGCTGTTGGCCTGGAAGTGCGGTTACGAAGGGAACAAGGCCGCTGCGCTGAAGGACTGGATCACGTGGAATCTCCAGAGTGGTGACGGACTCGCCCGAGAGCTGCTTTACTCGCCGCTGCCTGACTCATTGCAGGAAAAGGCCCTCGCCAAGGTCGCCCTGATCAACTCCGAGGGTTGAGACACTATCGAGGCGGAAGAGATGACGGTCGGGATCCCGGGGAGCAATGCACCCGGGACCCCGGTTTGGTGAACCAACGGGAGATGCTGTGGCCGTAGCCGACACCAGCCGATCATGGTCCGGAGAGCGAAGGCAGAGCCTGAGGGCTGATACCGCTTTCCGACTCGGATTGGCCCTTGCAGGATCGAGCGTCCTCATCATTCTCGCTGCCATGCTGATCTCGACCACCATCAGCGCGTGGCCGGTGTTCCAGCACCAAGGGTTGTCGTTCATCACCAGCTCCACGTGGGATCCCGGAACGTCGCGAACAGAGATCACCGGCCAATATGGAGCTCTGGCGTTCATTGTCGGCACCGTCGTGACTTCGGCGATCGCGCTGATGATCGCCATACCCTTGGCGGTAGCGGTCGCCCTGTACCTGACCCAGGCTGCGCCACCGAAGGTCGCCCGGCCGCTCACCTACACGATCGAGATGCTCGCGGCGGTCCCGAGCGTCGTCTTCGGATTGTGGGGATTGCTGTTCTTCGTCCCCGTCGTACTACGGCCCGTCATGGGATTCGTCGCCGACACGCTGGGGGCCTTCATCCCCTTTCTCGGCGGCACCGTCGTCACCTACAACTACTTCGCGGCCGGAGTCGTGCTCTCGATCATGGTGCTGCCGATCATCATGGCGGTTACGCGAGAGGTCATGGCCAGTACTCCAGAAACCGAAGTGTTCGCGGCGTACGGCCTTGGAGCAACCCGGTGGGAGATGATGCGTCATGTGGTGCTGCCTCGAGCCCGACCCGGGATCATCGGAGCAACCATGCTGGGACTCGGTCGCGCGCTGGGCGAGACAATCGCCGTCGCCATGCTCATCGGAGGTTCCCAGCAGATTCCGGACTCAATCTTTCGCGGTGGGCAATCGATGGCCGGGGTTATCGCAATCACCTTCCAAGAAGCCGCGCCCGAGAACATCAGGGCATTGATGGGCGTAGGCGTACTGCTGTTCGTCATCACCGTGATGGTGAACATGGCGGCTCGCTTGATCGTGTGGACAACCGGTGGGCGAGTCGCGGGAGACGCCAACGTATGAGCACGGACCGAGGCATCTTGGCGCACGGTGAATTCACGAGTCCCCTCGAGGACGGCGCAACGAACGGCGCAGCGCGCAGGCGCAAGGACCGATTCATGCACGGTGTCCTGATCGCGGCCGCCGTACTCGCGGTGATCCCACTGGCACTCATCCTGGTTGAGGTAATCAGGCGGGGCGCCGGCGCGATGTCCTGGGAATTCCTGAGTTCGGTACAGCCATTCTCCCAGCGCAGGCCGGGCGGCGGCTATTTGCAGGGACTGGTCGGGACCGTGTACATGGTCGGAATCGCCAGCATTCTGGCCGTGCCCCTCGGCATCGGGGCCGCGACGTACGTGGTCGAGTACAAAGAGAGCAAGCTCAGCCCGCTGATCCGGTTCTTCACCGACGTGATGACAGGTGTCCCATCGATCTTCGTCGGCCTCTTCATCTATGCCGTGCTCGTTCAGGGCAAGCTTGGATTCTCCACGCTCGCCGGTGGCCTGGCGCTTTGCCTGCTGATGCTGCCGATCGTTGCGCGCTCTTCGGAGGAGATCATCCGGCTGGTCCCTGAAGATCTGCGCAACGCCGCATACGGACTCGGCGCCCGACGATGGCAGGTCGTGATGAAGGTCGTCCTTCCCACCGCTTCGAACGGTCTCATCACCGGATCGATGCTTGCCGTGGCGAGAGCTGCCGGTGAGACCGCTCCCCTTCTGTTGACTGCCCTCGGCGCGTTCAAGATTGTTCCCCAACTCATCGGCAAGCCGCAATCGGCTTTGCCTCTGTTGATCTACGGTGAAGCACGCGGTCCCTACGAAGCGGCGCACGCCAGAGCGTGGGCCGGTTCCCTGGAGCTGATACTGCTCGTGCTGGTTCTCACCATCATTGCTCGCACGATCAGCGCTCGGGCCAATGCACGGTCCTGAGACCGAATCTCAGCTAACAGCTCACAGCTGACAGCTCACAGCAAGAAACGCCCGCCAGGACTCCCCGACCACCAGGCAGTCTGGCAAGAGGCGGGCGCTGGTCAATTCACTTCAAGCTGAAGGGCGGGTAGCGATCGGTGACCAGGATCGATGCATACGCTTCGACGCGAAGCGCCCATCGGGCAACTCCGACCACGTAGTCGAACAGCGCACGGGGATAGCGTCCGGTGAACAGGATGGCGAACCATGCAATCACCCAGACGACGACCGCGATCGCTGCCAGCACGATGAGCACGATGTAGTGCGGTATCGCCAAGAGCCACTTGACCAGCGGGAGGAACCGATTGAGGTCCCGCTCCACGTCCGGGTAGTCGATCTCCAGGTGCACCGACTGCTCGTCCACCGTTGACGGATACTTGTCGGTCAACAGCAGGAGGTAGGCACCCACCCTCATCCCGAAACGAGTCAACTCCCGTACGAAGTCGAACCACCAACGCGGGTACTTCATCCGAAACACGATCATCAGCATCGTGGCGACAAACAGTCCGCCGGTGATTCCTCCACCGGTCCTCCGGATTTGCTCACCGGTCTCGGTTACGACCGTGTCGCTCCCATTGGCGGTGAGCAGCATCAGAATGATCAGGATCGGGATGATCCAGATCAGCCGAAAGAACGTCGTGAAGCGGTCGAGCTTCTCCGGATAGTCGATCTCCAGGCGTGCAGCGTACGTTTCGGACGAGGTCACCATCGCTTCCCTCCGGTTGCCGTGGTACCTCGAACCCTACAGAACGCGGCGGAGGTAGCCACCGGAGCGTGGGACACCGAGGCGAGTGCATTCGTCCTCGCGTTCGCCGACATCGGCACGGTATGCGGCCAATAGCTGACAGCAAGAAGCGCCCGCCAGGGCCCTCGCCGATTCACTCCGTGCAGGCGGCGTCGGCCGAGAACCGAGGATCGCGGATTCGCAGGGCTGCGATCACGCCCAACACCATGATCGCGGTCCCCGCCTGGAACAGCGCAGAGTACGACCACACGTCTGCGGCGGCACCGATCACCATCGGCAGCAACATCACCGGCGTCAGCAGCGTGTTCTGCAGAGCGACGCACGTGGGACGCAGCTCGAGTGATGCCATCTCGAGAATCATGTTGTTGAATCCAAGGCGAACGCCGCTGATCGTGATACCCAGCAGCAAGAACACAACGGTGAACAAGGCCGGATCCGAGCCGGCCAGCAACGCGGAGGCGGGTACGAAACCACCGGCCACTGCAACCGCAATGATCACCAGTCGGTTGCCAAAGCGGTCCCCCAACCATCCCCAGATGAGATTGGATACAGCTGCACCCGCCATCTGCAGCGCGAGGAAGATGCCGACCTGCGATGCCGGAACTCCACCCTCGTTGAGAGCAAACACCACATAGAACGGGGCAAACGCGAGGACGGTCATCACTGCCGCCTGTGCCGTGAGGAACCAGCGGAAGTTCCGATTCCGCCGGGCCAGCCGACCCGCACGTTTCAGGAGCGCGCCGAGCGAAGCCGAGCGACGTCGTACCGGGTAGATCGGCTCCCTGATCATCGCAAAGCCCGTGAAGGCAACCAGCAGAGCAATCGCGGACAGCCCGAAGATCAGGGCATAGTTGGAGGGAAACCCGAGGCTCTCGTTGCCCAGGATCCCCTTCACGACGTACCCGGCGGCAATCGCCAACCCATAGCCGAGCAGTTGCCGCCACCCGATGAACGCTCCCCGACGCAACGTGGGGATCGCCTTGGCGAAGACGTCGGCATAGACGACGGTTCCGACGCCGCCCGCTATGGAAAACATGGCGAAGAGCAACAGGAATACGGCGAGGACAACCCCCGGTCTGCCGTCGCCCAATCGCCATGTGAGCGCCGCGAGTGCCGCAAACGACATCCATCGGAGCGTGATGACCCACAGCAGAATCGGCTTGCGTCTTGGTCGATCCTCGATCAGATAGGCAGTGAACAGCTGCGGAGCGATCTGACCGACCCCCTGCACGGCCGCCATCGATCCCACAGCGAGCGCAGACGGTGTCAGAAGGGCGACGAACGAAGGGAGCACCGTCTGCACATTCGCGAGCGCCGACGACGCTTGAAAGAAGACTCCGTGAACAAGTCCGGCAGCGAAATTGCGACGGAACGATGCGGCCACCTGGGCATCGGTGTTCTCGGCCATAGGGCCGTCAGACTAACTGTCCCCCAACTGCTCGCCGCCCCACTCTGAGAACGGATGGGCGATCAGGTTGGCATTGAAGAACCG
>CBEVHI010000057.1:0-10272 GCA_965549635.1 uncultured bacterium
CGATCCGCGACAACGTCGTGCGAGTCGCCGGTGTTCTCGAGGGCCTGCCCGGGTCTGAGATCATCGTCGTGGACGACGGCAGCACCGACGACACGCTCACCGAAGCCTCCAAAGCCGGCGTCGCTCGGGTGCTCCACCATGAAGTCAACCAGGGCAAAGGTGCTGCTCTCCGAACCGGGGGGCTGGCAGCACGTAACGACGTGGTCGTCTTCCTGGACGGAGATCTGGATCTGCCTCCCGAGCAAATCCCCGACCTGGTCGACACGTTCGAGAAGCGCGACCTCGGAGTCCTCGTCGGATCCAAGCGGTACAGCATGAGCGGTGGCCGCTACCCATGGAAGCGCAAGATGCTCAGCAGCATCTTCCGTGCGGTCACCCGGATGCTGTTCCGTCTGAAGGTCAGCGAGACGCAAACGGGCCTGAAGCTGTTCCGGCGTGACGTGCTCCAGGCCGTGCTGCCCGGCCTGCGAGTCACCCGCTACGCCTTCGACCTCGAACTCCTCGTTCGTGCCGATCGATACGGCGCGACGATCGCGGAGGTCCCGGTCGCACTTCGTGTTGGAGCATCCTCGGCGCCGCTTTCGTTCGCCACCCTGTGGGAGATGGCCTGGGACACGTTCAGGATCTTCTGGTGGTCCATCCGTTCTCGTGACGCTTCAGGGCGGTAATCCCACTCGAGCGTCACAAGAACGAGTTGGTGTCCTTCTGTTTGCGCAACGCCTTGCCGAAGACGAGGTCGCGGTACGACGCGAACTTCGGGAGGAGGATGAACCCGGTGGCGACGATATTGGCCGCGTTGAGTCCCAACGGGCCCAGCTCACCGAACATGCGCTCGGCGATCTTGACCACCCCCACGGTGGCGCCCCACGCAGCAAGATTGACGACGTAGAACCAGAAGGTCTCCCGGAAGGACCCGCGACCGTGCTTGATCTTGAACGTCCATCGTCGATTCAGGATGTAGGACATCGCCGTAGCCAGTGCGAACGCCCAGGTCACCGACCAGAACGACGACAGGTGGACTCCCCAACGGAACGTGTTGAGGAGAGCGAAGTAGACGAGAGTGTTCAGGCCGCCGATCACCGCCAGACGGACGAACTGTCCTGCCGCCTCTCGAGTGAGGAAGCTCTGCAGATACCGTTTCACCGTGCCCTCCGGCGCTCATAGACCCAGGCGCCGGCGATGAAGACAAGTGCAACGATCGTGAGCGCCGTTCCTGCCTTTTCGGCCGCCGAAGACCGAAACTGGAGTTCCACGTCCTCCTGGGTGGGAACCACCACCATCAGCGAAGGCGATGCCCGGTAGGGGCCGTCGGCACCGACCGCCCTCCAATCGGGGAAGTAGGAGACCTTGACCATATGGGGAACCCCGACAGCGGTCGTATGGAACGAGATGCGGTCGTTCTCCAATTCGATGTCGCTGACCACGCCCCCTTTGTCCTCGGGGATCGCCGGAATGTCCAGATCGTCATCGACCGTCGGCCAGTCGGACGGCCCCTCTTGCACGATCCAACGATCCAGCTCGCCTTTCCGGTCGTACCAGCGCAGGGTCGCTTTCGTGAAGTCCGACCCCTCGTAGACCGCGGGGACATATGAAGCCACGTCGACCAGCGACGATTCCGGAAGCTCATAGATGGCGAAAGGGCTGGTCTCGGCCACGAAGCGCAACTCGGGGGTCTCGTCGGCCTTCGCCCTCGCCTCGTCGGTGTAGGTCACGTAGTACCGGATGTTGTACAGCGCCAGATGCTCGAGGCCGCGCTCGAGGTCGAACCGGTGGTAGTTCAGCCCGGGGACGGGACTCGACGGCGCGAAGCTGGTCTCTGCCTGGTTGAGGAAGTGGAACGAATTGGTCAGCGACGACTCGAAGAACAGACCCTCCATCGAAGGGTGTTTCCCATCGCTCCAGTAGGGCATCAACATCAGGCTCATCGGCGTGCCGTACTTGTTCTGGTCCTTGTTGTACTCCCATTGGACCCTGCCGTCGGGAAGCTCATCAAGCGTGTCCATGAGCGCGAAGTACTCGGGCGCCGCAGCCTTGCCCTCGTAGCCCGTGAAGTTCCACTGCACCCATCCAGGAATGAACGTCATTCCCGCCAGCGAAGCACCGACGACGAGGAACGCTCCGGCGAGCGGAAGAGCCGAGGCGGTGTGCACCCGTCGCGGCATCGTGAAGGTTCCTGCAAGCGCCAGTGCCCCGACGCCCAGCGCGACCCACCCGCCGGTGCTCCCCAGCACCACCTGATCAGAGACGATGAACGCCACTGCGGTACCGGCGATCACCAGCGCTCGCACCCACCAGACACCGAAGCGCTCGGGAAGGCGACGTGAGAGCGCTTTGAGGCCCACACCGAGGGCGATGCCGGCGAGGACCCACACACCGAAGAAGAAGAAGGGTAGGAAGCGGCCGTTCCACAGCTTGCCCTGGATCTGGTGGAAACGGGCAGGGAGCCAGTCGGGAATGTAGTGAATGAGCCAGTAGTAGACGACGGGGACCAATGCGAGCGTCACGAACGGTGTCGACCTCGACGTTCTGCGGACGACGATGAGCAGCCCCACGAACGCCGGCAGCAGCAGCATCCAGATCTCTGTGGGCAGGACGTTCTTCCACCCTGACAGCGGCACCCACGCGAGGTCGGACGAGTAGCCGACCCTCGTGAGAAGCGGGATCGCCCAGAAAGCCGCTACCGCGAAGCCGAGTCCCCAGGTTGCCACCGTCTTCTTCACTCCTCCCTTCCACCGCATCACCGGAAGCGAGGCGATGATCGCCGCCAGCGTCGTGATCAGATGGGTGAGCGCCATCAGTCCGAGGACGAGCCCGGCAAGCGGGATCCTGCGCTTCCCGTCGCGCACGATCTGGATGAGCAGACCCAGGTACACCATGACGAGCGCAAACGACCAGGAGAACGAGAACTCGCCTGCCATCGTCGAAGGGATGTTCCCTCCGTAGATGGAGAAGCTCTCCATGAACACGAACGCTCCTCCGGCCGCCCCGGCGACCGTCGACGTCAATCGCGAGAACCCCATCGTCCGGATCAGGAAGTAGGTGGCCGGTGGCAGGGCGAGGAGACCGAGAATCGTGACGATCTTGAAGGCGACGCCGTAGGGAAGCAGCAGGTCGAGCAGCACGGTTGCCAGGGCGGGGATCGGGAAGTAGAAGAACAAGAACGGGTATCCGGCAAACCAGTCGTTGCTCCAGCCGAGGATCCTGCCTTCGGGAAGCATCACATCGCGCAGGTAGGCCGGCACCGCAACGTGGGCGCCCATGTCGCCGCCGGTCGGGGTGTTGGGAGCCAGCAGCAGGACCGGATTCATGACGATGAAGATCGCGGCTACGGAGAGCCCTATCCCGACAGCCGCCACCCACAGCGGAGTTGATTCGAAACTGCGGTCAGAATCCACGAAGGGATCGTCAGGATCGAGGTTTGCGCGCGAGGTCCAAGACGTCGGCCAGCGGAAGGTGTTCGCCATCCTTGTCCCACCACTTTTCTTCACACTTGTGGCACGAGTAGAAGTGAACCTCGGTGCCATCCGGCAGCCGATGGTCGATCTCTATCACGTCACGCGCTCGGCACTTCGGACAGTGCACGCCCAACCCTTCGTCGCGGCTCCTGAGCTTACCCGAGTTTCGCGGGTTCCTCGGGCAGCTTGCCCACATACCGGGTATGCCGGCGCCCCCCTTCGGTCCAATAGGCATACCAGTACGGCCCATGCGGACACCGGGTACACGCAGGTTTGCCGCACCGGATCCATTGCTCGCGCAGGCTGACGTTCACCTCAGCTCCCGGAGTGATCGCACCGACCGACTCGAGGCGGGCGCGAGCCAGGATCACCAGGCGCTGGAGTTCGTGGGCATCGAGTTCCCGGACTGCCTCCAACAGATCCCGGTCGATGGCCACGAGACCTAGGCCACTTCGAGCGGGGCGAAGAGCACCGACACCGTGCGATGATCGGTGAGGGTCCATCCGAGCGGCGGAGACAGCCGATCCGAATGCGCAGAGCACAGTCGGTACCCTGCCCCTGGTTCGACGTCACCGAGCAGGTCGTCCAGGCGAACGGACCTCTCCTCGTAGTCGTAGGACATCACGGCTCCGGCAGGGGTACCACATCGAACGCACATCGCAAGCATGCGACAACGGTACCGGCAGGACTCGCCCCGACCAAGGATCGAATGGAGCCGACAGCCGACAGCCGACAGCATGTCTCCGGTTGCCAGTCGTCAGCCGACAGCCAACAGCCAACAGCCAACAGCCAACAGCCAACAGCCAACAGCCAACAGCCAACGAAGCGTTCCACGACAAGAGCACGCCAAGCAACCTTCTTGCTGTGAGCTGTGAGCTGTCAGCTGTCAGCCGCTTATCGATCTACCGGGACCGCCCCGGCCAAGGCGACCGCACCTTCGCGTTCTGTCGTCCAGGCGACGCTGACCGGCTGGCCTGCCTCCACGATGAGGGCGGAAGCACCGATCGGAGCCGTTGGGACCGCTGCCACACGACCGGGCAGGACCGCCACCTTCTCGACTTCGCCGAGTGCTCCGCCGGCGTCCATCAGGCGATACGTCACGGTCGTGGTCTCCGCGCCCGGATTCATGATCCAGAGGGTGGAGGTTCCTCCCAGTCCGAACCCGGGAAGCATCCACCGTGTCGCCGGCGTGGTGATCCCTGCCATGGCAGCGACCCGCTGCCCATCGTCGGCGATGAGGGTCGCCGCAACGGGACCACTCGCCCGTACCCGGAGACCGAACACGCCCTCGGCGAGGCCGCTCACGTCGATTTGTGTATGGCTGCGCGCTTCGAGGGAGCCGGCCATCAGTGCGACATCGGCGCCAGAGGAGGAGTAGCCGTCGATCTCGAAGTCGACAGGGCTCGTGCCATCGTTTGAGAGGGCCAGGCGCGGGGTGAGCCCGCCGACGTTGGCGACGGGAAAGTCCCACTGCTCAGCCTGACCCACATTCGTCCAGATCGCCTCGTCGGTTCCCTCACCAAGGACCATCGCCGGCGTAACCACACCTTGCTTCATGTCGATGGTGACGGAGATGCTCTCCCGCAACGGCAGGAGCTCGCCGATGTCGATGACCTTCCACGTGCGGCCCGTCACCGTCACGGACTCGAGCTCAGGAACCGGTTCGAAGCCGGCTTCGCTCGCAACGGTGATGCCGGCTCTGGCATCTTCTGAGTAGGGGTTGAAGAGCACGAGGCGCAGTGTCTGACCCTCGAGGGTCGAGCCACCCGGAAGGTGCCAGATCTTCGAAGATGCGGCAGGACACACATCCGCTGCGATCAGCCCCTGGCCAGACTCGACGACCCCGGCAGCCGACGGACGTGAAGAGAACTCGACGACAGCGGGCGAGATTCCCTGGTTCAACACAGAAGCAAGCGACAACCCGGCTGCGGCAGGTCCGATCTGCGGTTCCTCGACGGTCTCGCGAACTTCGCCTGCCACCGGGAACGTGAATCGCAGTTCGGCGTCGTTGTCGGACTGGGCGACGAAGAACGTGTCCACCGCCCCGTCCGAGAACGCGTAGGGACACGTCGAGGGGCTCGACACCGTCACCGCGGCTGCAGCTGTTGTCGTCGTCACCTCTTGGACCTCTGGAGCGGGCAACGCCCAGGCAAGGGTTCCCAGAGCGGCGGCCAGCAGAATGGTCAGGATGCGTTTCACGATCGTCTCCCCATCGCCGCCGCTGCAAGGACAAGCAGCAGGTACCCGCCGGCGAGTTCGGCGAGGAGCCTCAGCGTCGGGTTCGGATGAAACTCGACCGCTCCTTCGGACCCGTCCACCTCGTTCGCCCAGCCCGCCTGCTTCCAGGCGTCCCCCCAACCCGGATGGGCGTTCTCCCTGATCAGGACTCTTGTGTCGGGCTCGCCCACATATCCTGGCGGCTGGTAGCTCCACGGGTCACCGCCGGCCGACACCGCTCTCGGGGAAGGCTCCTCATTCTCGAACACGGCGTAGTCGAGTCCCGGCAGCGGCCGCATGTCGAGTTGCGTCTCGAGCGCGGTGTCGAACGGACTCGGGTCCAACAGCACAATCCAGCGCACTCCGAACTCGGCGAGCGCCGCCCCGGGCCGCAGTTCCTCCCCGGAGGCGATCTCCTGAAGAACTCCCTCGAGGGCGCTGTCCCCAACGCCGGGCTCGGCCAGCCATGCCTCTGGAAGGGTCGGAACGGGGCCGCCGACGAGCCGATAGGAGAATCCGACGCTCTCTCTCGACGAGCCGGGCAGCCGGCCGGACTCCCCCACCAGCAACAGCCGATCGGTTCCATGGTCGGTGGCACGTGCACTGGAGAACTCCAGCGGCGCTCCGAAACGGTCCGGACCCAGCCCGGCCCTTCCGGCTGGGATCAGCAGCAGGGCCCCGGCGGCGATGGCTATCCCGCCGATCGCCCCGACGGACGCCAGCACCCTTCGCAGCAGTCTGGAGGTTGCCAGCCTCCCTCCGACGTCCACGGCTGCCCCTGCGAGCAGAGCCGTTCCGATCGCGGCGGCGATCAGTCCGGCGGCAGCGACGTGATGGCCCGCCCCCATCCCTGCGGTCCGGGCTGCCGCAGCGCCGCCGGCAACGAGCACTGCGCCGACACCGGCGATTCGAGAGATTTCGCGGTCTCCGAACGTGATCACCAGCAGGCCCGTCACGGCCAACAGTCCAGCCATCCACACGCTCGGATCCCAGAAGAGACCTGGACCTTCGAGCAGCGATTGCGGGGTCGCCGTGTAGAACCAGGGGAACAGCAGCGGCAGTGCCAGAACTCCGCCGATGACGCTCCTCACCACAGGCCCCCACCCGCCGCGAACGAGCGCGCCGACAAGCAGCGTGACGAACGGCAACACGAGTGCCACCGGCGCGAACACGGCGAGGGTTCCGGAAGAGAGAGCAAGCGCTCCGATCCGGGCGACCCGGTTGCGCCAGCCCTTCGGCCACGGGGCCAGGGCGACCGCTATCGCCCAGGGAGCGGCGCCGAGGGCCAGCATCGCCGGCCACGCGTTGTTCCCACCCAGGACACGTGCTGCCGGACCACCGACGAGGGCAAGCGCTCCGGCCACCCTCCCCCACTGACCGACTCCCAATCGCCCGAGCATCCTGCCCGTGCCCCACAGTCCAAATAGGAGCGCCCCGGCGGTCAGCGCTGCCGTCGCGAGGCCGGCCTTGGAGAACAGGAAGAGTTGGACGAGCGCAGCGGCACCCACCGCAGGCAGCATCGGGGCTGCACTCCCCAGCCCTGCAGGATTCCATCCACCCGCATATGACTGCAGGGTCGCCCACGCCGAGGCCGGCAGCGGCAGGGAGAAGCCGGCAGCGGGGAGGCCACTGTCCCACACCGAACGGGTTGCGAGCGCGACGAAGATGAGGCCGAAAACAGAGGCGATGAACCGGGGCTGCTGCCAGAAACTCCGGCCACGATCAACGAGGGTTCCCCACCGGTCGTCGACCCTCCGCGAACGCAGACGGTCACCGAGCAGTTCTCCCACCTCCTTGAGCGCTGCGGACCCCTGCACCTGATACCGAAACAGCTCCTCGTCGCCGACCAGCCGGGATCTGCGCAGCCGCTTGCGTTCGGCCAACGTGGAGGGAAGGTGCTGCAGATTCCAGATCCACGCCAGCGCGAACATCCCGAGGGCGCTGCGACGGTCGGTGAAGGTGTGCACGATCGCGGCCAGCAGCCCGGTGAGAAACGCTGCGGGTACCGCCCACACGAGGGTCAGCGCCGTGTACGCCTTCGCCATCGCTCGAATCTGCCCGGCGTCTTCAGGCCACGAAGATCGGGTACGGCAGTCGCCGCGATGCAGCACTTCAGCAGAAGGAACGACCACAACACGCCCTCCGGCAACCCGGGCACGCTGGGAGAAATCGATGCCGGCAGCATTGGGGGCCATCGTCGTGTCCGGACCGCCCAGGCCGAGGAACAGGTCCTTTCTCACGAGCATGCAGGCACCGGAGATGTAGCCGACGTCGCGCACGACGTCGTACTGCTCCTGGTCGCGTTCGTCGTCCTCGAGCCCCGTATAGGGGACCCCGAAGACGTCGGTAGCCGCGCCGACCAACTCCAGCGTTGTGGGACTGTCGGCACGCAGAAGTTTGGCTCCGACCACGGAGGCGTCGACCCGATCGAGCTCTCTCACCATGGCCCCGAGCGCGTCAGGACGGGGCGCGGCATCATCATGCAGGAACCAGATGTGGGTGGTTTCAGGATCAACGATGTCGGTCAACGCCGCCGGAGCGGGCACCCAGGCGATGCCCCGCTCTTTCGCCAAGGCGACGGCAACGTCCCCGCCGCCCACTGCAACGACGGCGCTCGGCTCGTAGACTTGGGCCGCGATCGCGTCAAGCGCGTCGGTGAGCGTGCCGGCGCGAACCATGACGGCCGCGAGTACGGAAGCGTGATCGGGGAGTGACATGCCAACGCCATTGTGGAAGGACCGACGCCGCACCGCAATCCGAAGGGCGACCGAGCGATGACCCGCATCGCACTTCTCTCTGGCGGAGTCGGGGGCGCGAGACTCGCCCGCGGCCTCGACGCGCTCGGCGACGTTGAGCTCTCCGTGATCGTCAACGTCGGTGACGACGACACGATCTACGGTCTCGATGTCTCTCCCGATATCGACACCGTTGTCTACACGCTTGCAGGTGTAGAGGGTGAGCGAGGTTGGGGGCTCGTCGACGACGACTCCACCGTGATGCAAGCCTTGTCGGCGTTCCCCATCGACACCAGCTTCCAGGTCGGAGACAGAGATCTGGCGACGAACCTGTTCCGAACGAAGCTCCGAAGTGACGGAGTCCCGCTGTCCGAGGTGACCCGACTGATCAGTGCGGCCTTCTCGGTCAACGCCACTGTCCTGCCCGCCACCGACGACCCGGTCAAGACCAGGGTGAAGGTCGAGCAGGAGACCTGGCTGCGGTTCCAGGAGTACTTCGTGATTCGTTCCCATCGTGACGAGGTGCTCGACGTCCGCTTCGACGGGGCCGATGATGCTCGCCCTGCACCGGGCGTGCTCGAAGCGATCTCGGGTGCGGAGGCGGTCGTGATCGCACCGTCCAATCCCCCGCTCTCGATCTGGCCGATCCTCGCCATCCCGGGGGTCGCGGAAGCCATCGCCAACGCTCGCCGCGTGATCTGTGTGAGCCCGCTGTTCGGTGGACGCGCCCTCAAGGGGCCTGCCCACGCCGTGCTGCGTTCGCTGGGGATGTCGGCCGGCAACCGCGGTGTTCTGGAGGCCTACAACGGTTTGCTGCACGATTTCGTGATCGACCTTGGCGACGCGCCGGATCGGAGCCGACTGAACGGGATGGGAGTGCGGATCCACGTTCGGGACACGAGGATCGCCGAACCATCGGCGGCCGAGGACTTCGCCACCTGGATGGTCGAGCTGCTTTGACGCTGTCGATCATTCCCATTCCCGGCATCGGGGAAGTACACCCCGGCGACGATCTGCCCTCCCTGATTCTGGATGCGATCGCCACCGACGGCCTCGCTCTGGAGGACCGGGATGTCGTGGTGGTGACCCACAAGGTCGTGTCCAAGGCCGAAGGAGCGGTCGCTTCGTACAAGACAGAAGAGGAGTACCTGGCGCTCAAGGAGGCCGAAGCGGCGTCGGTGGTTCGCCGGCGCGGGGACCTGATGATTGCCGTGACCCCTCGGGGGTTCGTCTGCGCGAACGCAGGGGTCGACCGCTCCAACGTCGAACCAGGACTCGCCGTGCTGCATCCTCGCGATCCGGACCGTTCGGCCCACCGACTCCGTGTGCGTTTCGAAAGGGCTTCGGGCAAACGCGTGGCGGTGATCGTGACCGACACGTTCGGGAGGGCCTGGCGACGGGGCCTCACCGACGTGGCCATCGGCGTCTCCGGTATCACTGCCATCCGCGACTATCGAGGTGAGGTTGACACTTCGGGCCGCACCCTCGAGGTGAGCCAGGTGGCGATCGTCGACGAGATCGCCGCTGCCGCCGACCTGGTCATGGGCAAGGCGGAGGGCATTCCGGTGGCGATCGTGCGGGGCCTGCAGTGGCGCGAAGGCGACGGCAGGGCAACCGATCTCGTCCGGCCCGCCGACGAGGACCTGTTTCGGTAAGACGTCGTCAGCCAGCCGACAGCCGACGAAGATCTCACACCACCGGGCGTCGGGAGTCAGCCTCTTGCTGTCAGCTGTGAGCTGTGAGCTGGAAACCACCCCCATCGGCCTCGTCGCTACGCTCCTCACCCACTTCCCCCTGCAGGGGGAAGCACCCGAGCGAAGCACGCATCTCTCCCCCCAGCGAGACCCGCAGGGTCGAGTGTTGGG
>CBEVHI010000058.1:0-10202 GCA_965549635.1 uncultured bacterium
CCACGACGGGAGAGCCGCCGGAGCTTTCCGGCCTCAACCACCCTAGCCACTTGGGGCTGCTCTGTCCGAACTTCCGCACCCATCGAGTCGACCGCGCTCGCCGACTGCGGTCCCAGGAAGGCCATGCGGAGATCGCCTTGGGCTGAGTGGACCGCGAAAAACATTCGGTCGATAGGCCCCGGATTCGGTCAGAGTGTTGGCGGGTCGAGAGAGGAGTCCTCCGTGCTCGTACACATCAGCCACATCCACAATTGGGAGTCGTGCCCGTATCACGACGAGGAGACCGCCGCAGCTACGTTCGGCAAGATGCTGCGCGAAGCAGATGACCACGTTCGCATCGTCGGCGCCTGGGTCGACGCCCCGGCACATCAGTTCTTTATCGTCGCAGACGCTGACTCTGCCGAGGACATCGAGGCATTCCTCGCCCCGGTCATCGATGTGGGCTACGCCAAGACCCAAGTCGTACAGGAGGCCGCCGGTATCACCTCACGTGTGTCCGGAGAGGTGTGACCGACTGCTGCACGCCAGACGACTATCGGAAGCCGTTCACGACGCGCTCGGCTCGGCGCAACGCCAGCGCGTACCGCAAGGACGGCTTCTCGGGCGTGTCGGCGCACCTGCTCGAAGCGCTCACCGATCTCGACATCGACGGGGAGTCGATCCTCGAGGTGGGCGGCGGGGTCGGGGCTCTGCAGCTTGCGCTGCTTGGTGCAGGTGCGACCAAAGCGGTCAACGTCGAGCTGTCGCCCTCCTACGAGGAAGAGGCAATTGCCCTCGCGTCAACTGCAGGGTTCGGCGACAGGATCCAACGTCACGTACTCGACTTTGCCGAAGGCGCCGAGACGGTCAATCCTGCCGACATCGTGATCATGCACCGGGTCGTTTGCTGCTATCCGGACGCCCAGAAGCTGATGACCGCAGCAGCGTCGCGAGCGCGCCGGTATCTGGCCGTGACCTTCCCCCGTCCGAGCCCGCTGAACAGCCTGACCTTCCGTCTTGAAAACCTGTGGTGGTGGGCCAGACGGGCAGCGTTTCGCGTGTTCGTGCACCCACCGGAAACGATCTACGCCGCTGCTCGCGATGAAGGGCTCACACCGGTCGTCGATGTCGAGGACGGCATCTGGCAGTTGGTGGTGTTCGCGCGAGCCTGAACACCAGCTGATCCTCCCACCGTCCTGGCCAGACGACACCAGCTCGGGGACATCGGCACGAACCTGCGACTCAGGACGCCACCGGTGGTCGACTGCGGTCCCGCGTCTCGTCTCATGGCGCCGGTTTGAAGGACGCATACGTGACCGCGGGCCGTCCTTCCTCGGCCGCCTTGTTGTCGACGTGGAGCGCAAGCGTCTCCGTCGTGCCGGTCCATGCGCAGTTGGTGCGGCCGAGAGCCGAGGCGCACGAGACGAAACGCCATCGGTCTGTTTCGGACGCGGCGCGACCGGCCAGCACGAGGAAGGCGGGATCGGTCGTCAGCTCGGCGAGTCGATCCAGGTCACCAGAGACCCAGATACCGAAAGCCAGGGCGGCAGCGTCCTCTGGGGGCAAAGGCAGTCCGGTCGTCGGAGTCGGGGTCGTCGCAGTCGAGGGAGCTGCCGTCGCAGCCGGCGTCGAAGCAGTACCGGCCTCGGGGGTGACCTCACCGGCGCAGGCGGTCATCACCACGACCGCGATCGCAGCTGCCGTGAAGCGGTTGAACTGATGCATACGAACCCAACCCCGAGACTTGCCGGCCATGATCGCACGCCTCACGCACCAGGGACACCCGCACCTCGGTCTTCGAGATGATCAGCGACCGACGCAAGGCGGGCTGGGTGTTCGTATTCCTCGGCGCCAACCAGAACGTCTACCAAGAAGGCCGACGGATGGCCGTCGCCGCCGGCAATCTCGCCGCTTAGGACAAGACCAAACACGGTACGAAGAAGATGTGGCAGGACCTCTCCTACTCGACCGGCCAGCACATCTCCAAGACCCGACTGCAGCGCCGGGACGAAGCCGACGAGTTCTTCAAAGAAGACCCCGGCGGCAGCAAGTAGCGGCGACGGGTTCGCCAAGGCGGCAGGCAGCAACGCCCTGAGGAAACTCCACTCGCCGGCAGAGTCCAACGCTCCCGAGCTTCGACGACCTGTGCCGCTGGGCGACGTGTACTCCGCCGGAGCTGTCCGGCCGGATTCAGCTTGGCCGCTCGAGCTCCACTCTGCGTGAACCAGAACGCATGGCCCCTGCGAACCCTGGGTTCAGGGACTAGGGGCGCCGGTTCCGTCGGGCCGCACCGCGCACCGAGCCCAGATCTCGGTCACCGCCTCTTGCCCCTCAACAACCTCGTAGGTGCAGCCCCACCGGTCCGAAGCCCATATCGAGGCGCGTCCGCCAGGAGTCGGCTCGTCTCCGGCGACTTCCCAGCCTGCCGCCAGCAAGTCGGAACTCAGCCCGCCGACAACCACATCAATCGGCTCGTCGGTTTCCTGATACACAACCACCACATTCTCGCCAACGCTAACGACCGGCGGCTCACCCGCCCGGTAGGTGACTATCTCATCCGGAAGAGCCGACGGGTCCGAATCCCCCCGGACGGCCTCCAACGGCCCGCCAGACGAGGCCTGGCCTCGGAGGCCAAGCACGCTGATCGCAAGGTTGAGCACCGGAGATCGGTCGCGCCACTCGTCGAGGTGACTCCGTACATACGCCCGTCCGGCAAAGAACGCAGCGACGCCGATGGCAAGCACCAGGACCATCGGCACGAGGCATCCAAACGCGAAGCATCCTCTGCGCCGCTGCCGCGTCTCCTCACCTGCTGTTCGGTCGCTCACTTGTCGAATACCTCATACTCGCCAGGCCGATCCGGGAGTGCATACACTGTGTAGCCGAGGCGCCTGAGTGCGCCTGCTGCCTCGTCTCGTAGCGGGTAGCTGACGGGACTGCCGGGTACGTCTACCTTCTGCACCTGGAACTCATCGGCCAGATAGTTCTCCAAGGCAGGTACCGAATCTGGGATCCCGTGAAGTCCAGCAAGGTTTATGAGGTGTATCGCGATCGCAGGGTCGGGTCTGGAGCGAAGTAACGAGACGATTTCGGAGTCGATCTCTTCGTCACCCGCGTATCCAAGGGTGATCACGTACCACGGTCGCGCCGCAGGGGTGGCTTCATTCAGCCTGGCGCGGAGGCCCGGGATCGCACCGGGGACTCCCATACCCGTGGCGTACGCTTGGAGGAGCTCCTCGGAGGCGCTGAACCAGGTCCGGCCCAATCCCGGGGTCGGACTGGACGCTTCGGCGTCGAGGGCGTCGCCAAGCTCTGCCACGAGCCGAGTCGCCGGAGGGTCTTCTTCGAACAACCGGTAGGTAGCAGCGAGGCGCTCGCCCGCGGGGAGCTCTACGATACGCTCGCTCGCATCGGCGGTTCCCCGGCCCGACGTCACGGTTGTCTGGACTCCGGCGGGCGTGCCTGTCGAGCAGGCCACCGCCAGGAGCGCGACGCCGAGAACAAAGCCGGCGCGGGAGTACCGGTTCATGGCGCCTGACTTCCCGGCGATGCCCAGTCTTGGTCGTCCACTGAGTCGATCGGCCAGTTGATCTCCGCCCAGTAGGCGAGGCAGTGCTCATCGTCGAGGTTCTTGAGGGGATGCCCATACGCGTCTCGGCAGGAGTGTTTCTGTGTCGGGTCGAGCGGGTAGGCCGCCGACGGCATGAACGGTTCCTCTGCGTCGGGTATCTCATCGCCATCCGTGTCGACAATGCAGCCGTCGGCCGGGTCCGGGACGCCGTCACCGTCTGTGTCGGGACAGGCGGGGTACTGACCCCACGCCAGCCAGTTCCGTCGGTGACGGTCCTCGTGGAGCACGGTGACGGCCATGAGGTCGATGTACGAGACCTTCGCCCCGTTGACCGGCAGCGTGTCTGCCCATTTGCCCCCATAAAGACAGAGATGAATGGTGGCTTCGCCGGGCTGGAAGTAGCCGAAGATACCTGGGCAACCTGCACCTCCATACACGATGTCTCCCACTCCGCTACGCGCATCGGTCTGCAGCCAGTAGTGGAACCAGTTGGGGTCTCCGGACGGATTGTTGGTCCCTTCGAGGGGGTAGAACACCCGCAGAATCGCCGGTTCTACGGGGTCGCAAAGCGCGGAGAGGGCCTCCGACCGGTACTCGACCGGAATCTCGAATTCCCCGAACGCCTCGTTCTCTGGTGGAAGCTTCTCATACACGACTTGAACGTTCGACCCGGTCTGCTCGGGCGGGTCGTAGGTGGCGTCAAACGGAACGTCGGGGAAGTCCCAGAAGATGTCTTTGTCGAGAAAACGAGGAATCCCTGAAATGTCGGTCTTCATCTCCAAACGCCCGGGGTTGTTGTCGTCGAAGACTTCCGGCGAAGAGTCGGTTGGCCGAGTCACTTCAGGATCGCAGTCTCCCAAGGCAGTGTGCACTCCGGCACGTTGGCTACCGCCGAAGAGATTGCTCCAGGTCTCAGTCCCTGAAACCGGCTCCGACAGGTCGGTGACTTTCCCCGTCTTCGCATAGCTGATCGTCTTGGTGGCGTCGGCAAAGACGCCCTCGATTCGGGGCGGCAGGATTGCGGCTGTCGACCCGAATGGCGTTCTACCTTCCAGGATCATGTCGTCGCCGTCACGGGTCATGGTGATCGTGCCGACGTTCGGCTCCGTGGCCCACACGGACCCCCCATCGGTGAGATACTCATGCGTTACGTCGGCCTCAAACGTGTAGTCGGCGGAACCCTCAGCGTTCTTCTCCAGGCGCAGGGTGATGGAGTCCTCCGCCGGATCCAGTGCCTCGCTACCCCGACCGGAGAAGTTGTCTGTAATCGAGCCGCCTTCGTAGGCCAGTGTCGTGCTGTTGTTCGTCGACCACGACACCGAGCCACTCTCCAGCACGAACTCCGAATCCCCCTGTTTGCGCAGTTTGAACGAGATCATGGCGTCATAGCCGGCACGCACTGGAGGATCCGGCGCGGGATAGCGGGCGAGCAGATCCCTCGTGATACTGTCCAGGTCGGTGCCCATGGCAGCTGCTACTGCCGGGTTCTGGAGCAGCTCGACCGCCAATTCGAGCGCACCTCCGGCCCGGGTGGCCGCAACCGGGGCCCAGATGCCGATGATCATGGCGTTGGCCATACCATCAAACGAGGCACCGGCGCCACGTTCCGAGTAGTGGATCGTTCCGACCACTACGTTCTCGCTTCCTTGGGCAGGAGCGGGTTCCGCAACAAGGCCGCTGAAGAGGAGGGAACACGCGAGCGCGACAACCGGCGCGCGGAGTCGCCTGATCGGCGGTCGACTTCCCTCCCTCGACACCTCGCCGATCCTAGCGGGCACCTGTCAACGATCGCCTCGAGCACCGCGAATCCATGACCTGGGGCACGGAATATGGGCCTGCCGACCCAGTGGCGCAGCCTCAGATCCTGTTGAAGATGACCCCCAGGGCCAGCAGGATACCGCCAGCGGCCGTCAACCAGTAGGTCACGTCGGGCGATACGTCGAGTCCGATCCACCCGCTGCGCAGCACAATGCCGACGATCAGCGCCACGACGGCGAGCCCAAACGTTCTTCCGGTCGGTGCACTGAGTCGCATTCACCCTCCCTCGGTTGGCCACAAGGCTACCGGTGCCGGGCTCGGGAGAGATTGGCGTCCGGTACGCGACCCGCGGCAGAACTCTGGCTTTGGCCAGACCCGGTGCCGGCGACAACCCACAAGGCTCCGCGCGGGAGGCCTGAGCTCACGCGGCGAACGTCTCATCGAGACGACCAGTCATCACCACCCGCAGCGTTCTCGGTTCCGTCACACCTTGGCCTGGCGAAACCTGCGGCCCTACCGGCGGCGCGCACGGCCGCCGATCTGCACACCGACGTCATTCAACAGACTCCTAGTTCGGCGTCCAGGTGAGCACGACCTCTGAGTAGCTTCCGTATTCGGTGACCTGGACGATCGACGTGACGGCGTCGCTCTCGCCGATGACCGTCGTGTCGGACGACGTCACCGTCATGCCCTCGCCGTCGAACCAAGCCTTGTAGAAGGCGATGGCGTCGGCGGCATCGGCAGGGTCGATCTCCAGGGTGACGCTGTACGACGCCTGGTCCGCGTCGGTCCAGGTCGACACGTGAGTGACCTCCGAGGGCGTGAACACCGGCATCGGGAAGTCGGCGGGCAGCTCCGTCCCGCCCATCTCGATGGTGACCTCGTCGCCGGACTCGTCGGTGCCGGTGACGACAATCGTCTCGTCGTCTCCGCTCACCTCAACCGACGCTTCGCCCTCGTCGGTCTCGATGGAGACGGAGTCGTTCTGGATGTCGACCTCGCCGCCGGCTTGGGCGCCCACCACCTCCTCAGCGGCCTTCTCGGCAGCATTGCCGCAGGCGGCCAGCGTGAGGGCGGCAGCCACCAAGAGGATCATTGCTTTTCGCATCCGACAGGCTCCTTCCCGGCATTCGATACGCCACTCACGAAGAAGCGCCCGGTAGGCCGATTCGCCAGTTTGGCCATCGACGCTTCGGACGCCGATCCTACCAGTGGTCCGTCGCGGTCACCATAAAGACCCATGGCTGGGCCTCGGCATCCACACCGCCGCCGTCGAATACGTCTCCGTTCGTCACTCCAACGCACTGCCCGCGACGAAGAACGCCAGTCACCGGTTCCCTGACGACTTCGGACTCGATGCAGTATGCGATCACCGGATGTCGTCCTTCTTTGAGGCCGGTCACCAGCACACGAGCCCAAGTACGACGGTGAGGGACGGCATCGACGTGGATCGGCATTGGGCATGATCGACGCGGTCAGCCGCGACGGCGATCTGGGCGTCTTCAAACTCCGGGCACGGAGCGTCTGGGAGCACGGAACGTTCAATCGGGGAACGATCCAGGATTTGGCCTAGGCAGGAGCTGAGGACGAGACCCGGGAGACGCCATTCGAGATGGCGGGGGGCGAGCCCGATCCTGCTGGGTGGCAACCGGGGACCGGACGCGGTGGAGTTGGTGCTCCAGGCACTCGGGCTCTGCTACTCGGTCGGGTTCCTCGCCAACGCTGCGGGCATCCCTGGGTGATACGCCTTTACACCGGGTGACGGCTCGGTACCCGCTTCACTGTCTCATCGGACTCTCGGTGCCGGGGTGGCACACCGGCCCATGAGCACAGCTGTTTGGGTGTCTTGAGCCCACCGATCCGGGTTCAGCGGTGACGCTGGCCGCGACGTCATCCCCGGTGTTGAAGTGGCCGACCACCCCGGTGTCCCTGCCGGGCCCTCAGGCTTGAGGAGGATCGTCCAAAGAGGGAGGGAACTTGGATGGGATGTCATCCCAGTAGAGCATCGCCGGGCCCAGGCCCCCTTTGATCTGACCCTCTAGCTGGCCGAGCCGGATTCTGAAGTCCTTGTCGAACTCGAAGGGGACATCGTCCAGCAGACCAGACAGCGGCAGTGGGAAACCGCTCGTGATCGCCGGACCACCGGTCGCCTCGATTGTCATACTGGACTTCGGATCGACGGACAAGTGGGCATGGATGACGAGATCCTTGACGAGCGGTGGGGCTCCGGGAGCAACCGCCTCGAGGGTACCGAAGATGGCGAACAGGGCGCCATCGTGGTCAGGCTGATTCTCCTCGACCTCGAGGGTCCCGCTCCCCGACAACGTGAACTTCGTACCCTGCTTGGATCCAGAACCGTGCATCGACCAAGGCCCCTTCGAATCGCCCGCGGCCCTGATCTCCACCTTCCGTTCCGTCGGCTCCTCCCATGGATGCTCCCGGTACATGTGGATATCGGCTCGGAGATGCAGATCGAACTCGACCTCAGCCAGGAGTCCCTTCGCCAACGCATCGTACTCCGCCGAATAGAACACTTTCCCTCTCCACTCCGTCAGCGGCACAGGGTTGCTCTTGCGGCCGTCGACGACAACGGTCACCACCCCAGCGGACTTGGGTCCGGTGTCCTCGATCTTGGCCACAACGACCTCGGGACCCCAGTTGCTGGGATCGATCGATGTCGTCCCCATCTTGATCTCTCCCGCACGCTGACCGAACAGGCCTTCAATGAACAGTTCATCCGAGTCTTCGTGCACTTCCATCGATTTGATGGATGGGACGAGCACGACCGGATGGGTCTGGGCCAGTGTTAGCAACGTTCCGGGCGTCTTCGGGTCTTCTATCGAGGCCTTCTGCCTCATGTACTCGATGGCGCTCGCAGTGTCCACCGGTCTGAGCTCGGGCCACGCATCAGGTGGGATCTCGTTGACACCGAGGAGTCGGTCGAAAAGGAGCCGAAGAAGCTGAGTGGACCCGGAAGGTGTCACCTGTCCTGACCATCCGACAAACGCCCCGACACCGGCCAGACCGAGAATCACCCCATCCAAGTATGCACTACTGCAGGCGTCGAGCACGACAAGCGAGCCATCGGACACGGCGCCGTTCCAGTGTTCCGTGATGAAGAGGTCCGTGATCGCGTAGAAACCCTTCCAAATCTCGCGAGCGCACTTTCGGGTGTGGTCACGCTTGGCTGGATCCTTGCACTCGGGATCGTTCTTGTGAGCCGCATAGTCCGGGTTCGTAGCCACCGGCGCTCCCGCGAGCACGATGAGGCCCTTTTCGATCTCCTCCTGATACTCAAAGGTCTTCTCCGGCGAGATCTCCGTCGTCGACACCAAGGCGTAGACCTTGGTCCCGGCCAAGGCGCCCACCTTTGGAGTCACATCGCCACCGTGTCCCGAATAGAAGAGCACCCCAGCTCCCACAGCAGGCTGACGCAGGGCGTCCACCGTCGCGTCCACGGATACCACCCCGTACCCGGCTGCAGCGAGCCACCCCCCTATCTTGGGGGTAGGCTCGCCATATTCTGCGCTGAGAGCGTTGAGCACGACTGCTTGCGTCGATGCAGGCATCTGGACCTTCGCGGAAACAGCAGCCATGGGCAGGCGAGAAGTGGCAAACGCATTCTGTGTTCGCGGCATCGCCACGCCTACGGCGCTCCGTCGAGCAGCCGTCAGGTCCGCCGAGGTGGCCGCTGCTACGTCCCGCTCATAGCGATTGTCGAGAAGAACGAACAGCCGTCCGTCGGTGAAGACAGCCCACACCGTTTCGTCATCGCTGACTCCCGCGTCGAGGAACTCGGGTCGCGCCTGGAGATACGCGACCATCTCCGAGTGGGCAGCCTCGTGGTCTTCTCCGGTGACTGCCCCGACGTGACCGATCACCTCGTCGACGACTCGGCTTCGCTCCTCCGGGGAGAGCTCCGGACCCGTAGCCGCACCCGGGACAGATGACGAGACTCCGGGTGCGCCAGGCTGAGACCCCTGGGCCGGTTGTGCAGTTGAGGTCGTCGACGCGCCGGTAGGACCGATCGGGGAGGCCGGGGTACACGCACCGACCAGAAGACCGAGCGCGACCACACCAGCGAGGAATCCACTCCTGGCAAACGTCTTCACGAGTCTGCTCGTCACGATATCCCCCCCTGTTGATCGATGTCGTCTACCCGACAGCCCCAACCCCGAAGGCGACAGCCTACCGTCAGCGTGACGTGAGATGCTGCGGTTACTCGAGATGGAGTCGACTGAGGGATCAGTCCGCCGCCCGTGACGGCACCTGCAACTCTTCCACGACGTCCGCCGCGGTCCGACTTCCCCCTGTGCCGGCGAACGCGTCAGCCACCCTGCGAGCGCCCTGTTCGAGCGACCTCGCCCCGTCGACGGCAGCGGCCAGCCGGGATGGGGTCAGTAGCCTCACCGGCATCCGCAACCGCCACCTCGAGACCAAGCGACTTCGCATGATGTATCAGCTCACCGATGTCGGCACGCTTGAGCGGGTCGCCGCCCGTGAACACGGTCCGCCTGGCTCCCGTTCCGGCGATCTTGGTCACGATCGCGAGCGCCGTTTCGGTGTCCACCTCTGCGATGTCCTGGGGCCCCCAACAGTACGGACACTCCTGGCTGCACTCGCTGGTGACATGGAAGTCGAACGTGGCAACGTCTGACACGAGGTCTCCGATGGTCCCTGTGATCACCCCACCGGACACCATGAATCCGCCACGTCCTGGTGAGCTGCGGCCCATTTGCTGCGGAGACGCCGCCGAACCGTGGGCTGGGGTGTACGTTCTCCGTAGCTACGAGCCCTGGGTTCAGGGTGCGCGCAGGACCTTGGCAACCTCGAAGCGGACCTGGAAGTCGGCATCGTCGGTCAAGGCCTCGATTCGGCCGCGGCTCGGCTCGGC